>JBFFMG010000106.1:0-9992 GCA_041554215.1 Labilibaculum sp. | reverse complement strand
CATCGCCAAAATTACTACCAGGAATGACGGTTAGTTGTAAAATTATAATTGATGAAATTAAAAATGAGTTACTCGTTCCTGCTGAGGCATTGTTTTCTAAGAACAATCAGCATTGGGTATTTGTAAAAAACGGAAGTTCTTTTAAGAAGCAAATGGTAAGTATTGGTCCTTCAAATAGTGATTATATTATTATAAAAGAAGGGTTGAATGAAGGGGATAAGCTTGCTTTGTCGGATCCGTTTTTGGAAAATGAGATAAGGAATAAAAAAGATGAATTGTAAAGCTCAATTTTGATTATGGAAAATATTAAAATCTTATTGCTGGCAGGTTTGCTATTTTTAATTTCCTGTACGTCAGAGGATAAAAGTTCTGAATTTGAAGTGAAAAATGGAAGTTTTGTTGCTTCTGTAATTGAGACCGGAGAGTTGCAGGCAATAAATGCGGTAAGCATTAATATGCCGGCTATTGGTTACCGATATGGTTTTCAATTCAAGATTATTGATTTGGTTGAAAATGGAACTATTGTAAAGCGTGGAGATAATATTGGGAGGATAGATCAGGTTTCGGTACGAAAAAGTATTATCGAGTTAGAGACTCAATTGAATCTGGAGCAAGCCAATTTAAATAAACTGCTTATTCAGCAAGATAATGAGGCTACAAGTTTAGAAACGAGGCTTGAGGAGGAGCAGGCCAATTATGAATTGAAGAAACTGGAGGTGGAAACTTTTAAATTTGAATCGCCCCAAAAACAAAATGTGAAACATCTGGAGTTTGAGCAGGTTGAAATCAATAGAGAAATGGCCATACGAAACATCCAACGTCAAAAAATAATTAAGGAAAATCAGCTTAAAATTCAGGAATTAAAGGTGAGCCAAATTAAGCTGGATATAAAAGAGGCTAACAAGGCTATAACAAAAATGGATGTAACCAGTCCAATTGATGGAATTGTTCAGCTCAATAAAAACAGAAGAACATCACAGAATTATAAGATCGGGGATGAAATGTATTTGGGACAATCTTTTGCCTTGGTTCCCGACATTAGTTTAATGAAGGTGAAAACCAGTATTAACGAAATGGATTATAAAAAAGTGCGGGTCGGACAAAAGGTGAAAGTACGTTTGGATGCATTGCCTGAGGTTGTTTTTAAAGGAGAGGTTCGGTCTTTGGGGAAATTAAGTAAGCCAAAGGAGAAAGATAGTAAAATTAAGATTTTCGATGCTGAAATAACGATGATTGATAACGATGAAAGGCTAAAACCTGGAATGACTGTTAGCTGTGAGATTATATATGCCGATTACGAAAACGTGACCTATGTTAATAATGATTGTTTGATGCGCGAAAACGGGAAGTTCTATATTTTTCCAAAGAAGAATAAAAGGAAGGAAATTCATGTTGGCTTCTCGAATAACAAATACACCGTTATACTGGATGAATTAGAAAAAGGCCAAAGCCTATTTTCTGCAGATAGAAAGAAAAAAACAGCAAGTTAGCAGAAAACTAAAAGTCGTTTCGCTAAAAAAGTTCGTGTCAATTATAAATTAAAAAAAGACTAACCTGTCAAAAAAGAACTTCCATGCAATTAGAAGAAAATGTACAAGCCGCTTTTAGTGGTTTGAGAGAGCACAAATTCAGATCTTTTCTGACCATGTTGGGCATCATATTCGGTGTAGCTTCTGTTATTGCTATGCTCTCAATAGGAGAGGGAGCTAAACGCGAAGCCATTAAAAAATACCAGCAGTTGGGGGTGAATAATATTATTATTCGCGATATGGATCTTTCGGATAAGGAATTGGAAAACATGAGAGCCAAATTTTCACCAGGATTATCCTTAAAAGATGCAAAAGCCATTATGGATATTGTTCCTCAGGTTGTTGAGGTGGCTCCACAAGCAGAAAAAAAAGCAGATGTCAAGTATCAGGATAAATCTGTTAAAGCAACTTTAATAGGTGTGACTCCTGTTTATTCCGAGATTCTAAACTACTCAACAGACAAAGGGAGCTTTATTGAGGACGATCATCAGAACCGACAGTTAAAAGTGTGTGTAATTGGTAATGATATTGCCTCTAAATTTTTCACTTTTGAAGATCCGGTAGGACAAAGTATAAAGGTCGATGACCAGTGGCTGGAAGTGATTGGGGTTTTAAAAAGCAAATCATTATTTACCGAAACCGTTGGTGAACTTGCCTCACGGGATTTAAATTCTGATATCTACATTCCATTGTCCACTTTTCACAAACGTTTCGAAAAAGAAAAATTATTCTCCAGTGAATTAAAACAAATTACAGTAAAGCTGGAAGGATCTCAGAATATTACTCAAATAGCCGATATTGTTGAAAATGTAGTGGATCGTCATCATTTCAGCAACAAAGATTTTAGCATTGTAATTCCAATTGAACTGTTGAAGCAGGAAGAAAAGGAGCGGCGAATTTACAATATCCTTCTAGGGTCGATTGCTGCAATCTCTCTTTTGGTGGGAGGTATTGGAATTATGAATATCATGTTGGCTACTGTTATGGAAAGAACCCGCGAAATTGGAGTTCGAAGAGCCATAGGCGCCAAGAAAGATGATATCCTTTCTCAGTTTATTACCGAATCGCTGGTGTTGAGTATTATTGGAGGAATTATTGGTGTTTTGTTTGGCTTATCGCTTTCAATAAGCATCTCTTTATTTACCGCAATTACGACAAGTGTAACTCTGTACTCTGTGCTTATTGCTTTTCTTTTTTCAGTGGTGGTTGGTGTTACATTTGGTTACTTACCCGCAAGAAAAGCGGCTCGTTTAAGTCCAATTGAATCCATCCGTTACGAATAAATCCATAGAATTATGCTGATAGAAATTAAAGACTTACGGAAAAAATATATTATGGGTGAAATGGAGGTTGAAGCTCTGCGGGGAGTTGACCTTACGATTGCTGCTAGTGAATTTGTTTCCATAATGGGCCCTTCGGGTTCTGGTAAATCTACCTTGATGAATATTTTGGGCTGTTTGGACACTCCTAGTTCTGGTCAGTACCTATTCGATTCCATCGATATCTCATCAAGAACAGATGATGAACTCTCCGAAATTCGCAACCAAAAGATTGGTTTCATTTTTCAAACATTCAATTTACTGCCCAAAATGGATGCTTTGCAGAATGTAGAGTTGCCATTAATGTATTCGGGGGTTGAAAAAAAGCAACGTAAAGAACTTGCGCGAAAAGCCTTACAAAGACTGGGTTTGGAAAGTAGAATGAATCATAAGCCTAATGAGTTGTCGGGAGGACAAAGACAACGTGTTGCAATAGCTCGTGCATTGGTAACTAATCCGGGAATTATTCTTGCCGATGAACCAACGGGGAATTTGGATACGAAAACCGGTTTTGAGATTATGGATATTTTCCGGGAATTGCATCAGGAAGGAAATACAATTATTCTGATTACTCACGAACCTGAAATTGCAGAACAGGCAGAACGGGGAATTATTATTCGTGATGGATTGATCACCAAGGATGCGCCAAACACAATTCCTTACCGGATTGGTAAAACAGCCCTTTCGTAAAACTTGAGTGAATAAATACAGAAACAACATTCCTTCGTATAATTTATCCCAAAAGACTTTTGAAGCATGATACACTTACAGAAAATAGCAGTTATTTTATTTCTTTTTTTAACTCATCAATTTGCGTTGAATGCGCAAGAAACAAGGGTGTTGAAACTTGATTTGGAATCCAGTATTAATATTGCAAAAGATAAAAGTTATCTCATGCTTGTTTTGAAGGAAGGATTAAATGCGGCCCAGTATCAGTTGAAAGCAGCAAACAGCTCATTCAAAACCCATATTAATATGGATATTACGGCCCCCAATTATTCCGAATCAATAGAGAGCTATCAGGATAGTGAAGGGTTGAACTATTTTTCAAATAAGCAATTATCCTATTCGGGAAATCTTACCATCGATCAGCCATTGCCTACCGATGGTCGCCTTTTTGTTCGGTCGAGTATGTACAATACAGATGATTACGATCAGGATGAAAAATTTATGACGCTTCAAACACGAATTGGATTAACGCAACCCATTCAATCTCTTTATGCCTACAATTCGATACAATCCGAATACGAAAAAGCCCGTTTAAATTATGATTTAACAAGCAAACGCTTAAAAAGGAATGAGTTGGATCTGATTTTCAATGTTAGTCAGGCATTTTACAACCTGCACTCGTCAAAAGAACACCTTAGCATTACAAAAACATCAATGGAAAGGTTGATGGAGGCATATGAAATTGCACAAAATAAATACAAAGCGGGTTTAATTAGAGAGGTGGAAGCTTTGCAGATGGAAGTTGATTTGGGAGAAGCAAAAAACTCTTACGATCTGGCTACGGTCAATTATGCCTCTCAGTTAAATGTCTTTAAGCAGGTACTTGGTCTTCCTTTGGCCGAGAACATAGAGGTGCAAAGTGATTTCAACTATTCACCAATAAAAATTGATGTGAGAATTGCAGTTAAAAAAGCTTTGGAGAATAGGTTGGAGCTGAAGGAGAAACAATTGCAAATAGATTTAACAAATATTGAGTTGAAACGAATTAAATCCAACGGAACCTTATCGGGAGATTTAGAGGCTTATTACGATTTCGTAGGTACGGACAGATATGATATTAACAAAAGTTTGGGAGGAGCTATGAAGGGTACCTGGGGTACTTTAAAAGATCGTCCGGCTAACTTTGGCGTCTTGCTGAAATTGAAAATTCCAATTCTGGATTGGGGCGAAAACCGTTCGCGGGTAAAGGCAGTGCAATCTCAAATCAAACAAAGTATCTATCAGCAGGAAGAACAATCGGTAGAGATAGAAAGTCAGGTAATTCGAACGGTTGATGAAGTTCACAGTATTTTACGGAGACTTGAATTGCTGAAAAAGAACAAGGTAATTGCGGAAAAGAGTTTCGCCATATCGCAAAATAGATTCTCAAACGGCGATATTGATAGTCAGACTTTGGCTTTGGATCGGGAACGATTGGATAAAACGAACGAATCGCACTTAAAAGCATATATCGACTACAAATTAAAATTGGCCGATTTAATGCGAAAAACATTTTACGATTTCGAAAAGAATCAGCCTGTGGTTTATTAGATTTTAATTGCATAGGCTGGAGCAGGGGACAAATGATTTGATTCATGCTTTGCTGGGAGTCTTTAGCCCCTGGGTTTTGGATCATGCATTTTTTGTCCTTTGCCTCGTGTTTTAATCCGAGAATCTTGAATTTTACAAAAAAAAAGGAACCGATCAAATCCGTTCCTTCTTCTCCTTTAGTCCAATGATAGTTAATTATTCCGCTGTACTCACTTCAGGTTCTTGAGTGGTATTTCGGGTTTTGCGTGCGAGGGCTTTGGTATTAATGCTTTCGATGTGCTGGGCAATTACACTGTTAATTGCAGCATATTTTTAATCTTAAACAATTTCAAGAATGATTGTGTTCAAATACTAACCAATCTTGTCAACAATCCTTTAAATGTTGATCTCCAAATAATCTCCTCGACAATAAGAAATATTAAGGAACCCTATATTATACAAGAATCGTATTCAGAAAATCATCTTGTTGAAGGTATCGAGAATGGATTTGAATTGTTACATGACTTATCTCTTAAAATACTTGAAAAGAAAATTGCAACAGGCAAAGTAGATTCAGATCTACTTGAAATTTATCGGAATTGTTTATTGAAAAGTGGAGAAGATCAATCTTTAATAGATCCTAAAGCTAATGAACTCATGAGGGAACTGGCACGTAAAGATCCTGTTCGTTTTATTAATATGCTGGATATAGATGAAAGACCATTTAGTGGGACAGATTATAAATCCTTCTCAATATATAGAGATCAAATTTTCACTGATAAAATTGATGATACCGATGGATTTGAGGAGTTCCTTAAAAAAGTTGTTGCGGATAATTCTAAAAATCAAGAATTGCAGAAGATTTGGAGCAATTGGAAACAATTTAAAGATTCAGGATATAAGTCTTATAAAGTGTCTTGATAGTTATTCCACTGCTGGTGGTCCCAGATCCAAAAAGCTTTCAACCTGTTGACTCAACTAAAATATAAACAAAAAGCCTTTCAATTTGCAGTTGTCATGTTGAGCTTGTTGAAACATTTCATCTTAATGAAAGGATTCTTCGGCTGCGCTCAGAATGACGATGGTTCGGTCTTTTTTCCTTTATCCCCTGCTTCAGCTGGGGCATTAAAAACACATCTCTTCTAAAACCAGACAGGTCTATTTACATGATGTAAATAGACCTGTCTGGTTTGTTCCCCGCTGGAGTGCGATTGTATCGCGTTCTTTACTATTATAAAGTTAGTCCCACACGATACAATCGTGCGGTAGCGGTGTAGCTGTCATGTTGAGCTTGTCGAAACATCTCATTTTTAATGAACAGATTCTTCGACTACGCTCAGAATGAAGATGGTTCGGCCTATTTCCTTTATCCTCTGCATCAGCAGGGGCATTAAAAATACATCTCTTCCAGAGACCTCATCCTATCCTTCTCCTGAAGGAGAAGAGAAAACAGCTTCGTTTATTTTTCGAAAGGATTGTCAAAACTCCCTCGCCTTTAGGAGAGGCTCGGGGAGAGGTTTTAGAATGTCACAATCGCCAACATTCCTAGTTTTTACTATATTTGTTTTTCTTACTAAAAACAGATAGATATGAAGTATAGTTTATTAGCCCTGTGTTTGGCCTTTTTAGTTTCATGTTCGAGTTCGGATGATGAAAAAGATTATAGAGCGGAGAATGATGCAGAAATTGCTGCTTATGTAGCAGAAAACGGTTTAAATGCAGAAAAAACGGCATCAGGCTTGTATTATGTGATTGAGGAGCCGGGAACAGGAGTTGCTATTACTAGTGCATCTAATGTAACAGTTACTTATAAAGGTTCTTATACCAATGGTATTGCTTTCGATGACAGCGAAGGGAATTTAGTTTCGTTTGATTTGCGGGGAGTTATTTTAGGTTTTGCTGAGGGACTTACTTATTTTAAAGAAGGAGGAAAAGGAATGTTGTTAGTTCCTGCACATTTGGGGTATGGAAGTAAAGATTCTAATGGAATTCCAGGTGGGTCTGTCTTAATTTTTGAGATCACTGTATTTTCCGATGAAATGATCGCAGAAAAGAACGACGTTGATATTCAGGCTTATATTGAGACGGAAGGATTAATTGCCACTAAAACGGAATCGGGTTTGTATTACACGATGGATGTGGAAGGAACAGGTGATCAGCCAACAAGTACTTCAGATGTAACGGTTTCCTATATAGGGTCCTTTTTAAATAAAACGAAATTCGGTGAAAGTGCTGCCAGTGGCGTCTCTTTTAATTTAGATGAGGTAATTAAAGGCTGGAAGGAAGGCATTCCCTATTTTAGAGTAGGTGGAAAAGGAACGCTTTTAGTTCCTGCTCATTTGGGATATGGCAGTTATAACTATTCTACTATGCCGGGGGGTTCAGTTCTTGTTTATAAAATAGAATTAATTTCGATCGACTAGTTTTCGTAAAGCGAAGGAGCGAAACAGGAGCTTGTAATAACAAATAAATATCGCTTAAAGCCACAAAAAAAGAATAAATATGAAGTATTGCTTATTAGGCATCGTATTTGCCTTGTTAGTTTCTTGTTCAAGTGGTCCGGAGAAAGATTTTGCAGCTATAAATGAGACCCAAATTACCGAATACATAAAGCAAAACAAGCAGGAAGCAATAAAAAGTGAATCTGGTTTGTATTACCTAATTGATGAGGCAGGAGAAGGTGTAAAACCTACAAGTGCATCAACCGTTCAGGTAGCCTATAAAGGATATTATTTAAATGGAGAAGTTTTCGACGAGAGCAGCGAGAGAGGTATTTCATTTCCACTGAAAGGTGTAATAAAAGGTTGGACAGAAGGGATTACTTACTTTAAAGAAGGCGGAAAAGGTACGCTTTTGGTTCCTGCCCATTTAGGATATGGTAATTACGATACAAGAGGTATTCCGGGTGGTTCTGTCTTAGTTTTCGATATTCATTTGATCACTGTGAAGAACTAATAAGCTCTACTAAATAAAGGTATAAACTATGAAGATTCTTGAAGCCAATCAAGTTATAGAGAAAGTGTCTCAGTACATCGATCTTTCGGTGATTCCATTTGGTCAGAACAAACGGTCGGTGGTTCGGGTAGATCCACGTCAGCCAATGTATGGTGGTAATGGCATTGTTTATTTACTGCAAATGTTCGGTGTCGATGAATTGATCAACAATAGAATTGGTTGCTTCATGGTGTTTTTGAATAAGTACGATCAGGCCGGATTTCATGATCATGGTCCTCGTGGAGAAGAAGAAATTTACGTGGTAATGCATGGTAAAGGAGAGTATTCCGATAAAGATGGCGTTGATGGAGAAGTAAGAACTCATAAAATTACCAAGGGAAATATTACAGCAGTAAGCAATGAGGGATTTCATTCGGTACAAAATACAACTGATGAGCCACTCATTATTTTCGTGATTACAACCAATAAGGCATAATAAAAGCTTTGTCTTTCTCAAGCTTTTAAGGGGAGATGTCCGCAGGACAGAGGGGTGAAAAACAGCTAATTGTACGGATATATCGCCTAGGAAATGGCATAAAAAAAGAGCTCCACAAGTGGAGCTCTTATTTTATTAGACCTTACAGGTTTCAAAAACCTGTAAGGTCTTTTTATTATATTTATTCCTCTACCTCTTCGGGCTCGGTATTGTGTTTTTTATAATTGAAGTACGCTATTAAACTAAGTGCAAGAATAATTGCCACCGCATAGTACACCCAAGTTGGAACTGGAACAGGATCACCTTTTGCATAAGAATGCATACCAGCCAAATAGTAGTTTACACCAAAATAGGTCATTAAAATTGAGCTGTAGCCCCAAACCGAAGCAATATTGAAAGAGTAAACCGATTTTAAGCCGGGAATAAAACGCATGTGCAGTATAAAGCTATATACCAAAATGCTTACCAGTGCCCAAGTTTCTTTTGGATCCCAACCCCAATAGCGGCCCCACGATTCGTTGGCCCAAATTCCACCCAGAAAAGTTCCGATGGTAAGGAAATACAATCCTATAGTCATAGTCATTTCACTAATTCGGGTAAGATCCGTAACAGTTCCTTTAATTCTATCAATATTATTCTTGTTTTGTAAATTGAAAAGGAATAGGTTAATCATTCCTAAAATCGTCGCCAGAGCAAGAAATCCATAGCTGGCAGTAATAATTGCCACGTGAATGGTTAGCCAGTACGATTTAAGCACAGGAACCAAGTTGGTAACCTCGGGGCTCATCCAACTTAAATGTGCTACAAAAAGAGTTAAGCCAGCAAGAATTGATGCTGCAGCTAAAACAAAATCCGATTTTTTTACAAATATGAATCCTGAGAGCAAACAAGCCCAAGCAACATAAGTCATCGATTCAAAACCATTACTCCAGGGCGCATGACCGGAGATATACCATCTTGCAGCTAATCCTGTAGTGTGTAAAATAAATCCAATTCCTAATATCAGCATGGCTGCGCGCATGATCCACTTCACCGAGAATTTTGGATTCATAATTTGGATGACCAAAAACACGATTAAAAAGAAACCAATTAGCAAATAGTATGGGAACAGCTTTTTAAAGATGTTGATATTGTTGTAAAGAATCTCGATTTTTTGTTTGGTAGGAGATGGAATTACATTTTGGCCAAAACGATTTTGATACGTTTTAATTCCCGAAATGTAACTGTCTGCATTTGCAAAATCGCCATTGTTTAATGCTTGTCCAAGCAGTAGTATCGATTTTTTCACAAATAAAGAATCATCACCAGTAATAGCTAATTTGCCAGTTGGGCTGTACCAAGCATGCATGTCATCCTTAGGATCAGGGAATATCTTTAAAAATTCACCTGTAAACACCATATAGCTAATGTTAACTCTTTCGTCAACCGAGATTATTTCTTTGTCGTAGCCAGTACGTTGTGATGGTTTTCTGGAGT
>JBFFMG010000105.1:0-10018 GCA_041554215.1 Labilibaculum sp. | reverse complement strand
TGCCCGTCAGGATAGAAAAGATCGCCCAAGAGTTGCGATTGGAGCCAAATTGGTTGCCAATTTACTTATGGCTGCAGGAGTTGATCGTGTAATGACAATGGATCTTCACGCGGACCAAATTCAAGGATTCTTTGATATTCCTGTTGATCACTTATACGGTTCTTCGGTTCTTCTTCCTTACATCGAGAATTTAAAATTGGACAATTTAGTGGTTGCTTCTCCTGATATGGGTGGTAGCAAAAGAGCCAATACTTATGCAAAGTATTTAAATGCAGGCTTGGCTATTTGTCATAAATCTCGTGAAAAAGCAAATGTTGTTGGCGAAATGACTGCAATTGGTGATGTTGAAGACAGACATGTAGTAATTGTTGATGACATGATTGATACTGCAGGCACAATTACTAAAGCCGCAAATATGCTAAAAGAAAAAGGTGCTCTTAGTGTACGTGCTATTGCAACACATGCCGTTTTATCAGGTCCTGCTTATGAACGAATTGAGGAATCTGCTTTAGAAGAGGTAGTTTTTACTGATTCTATTCCTTTGAAAAAAGAATGTTCGAAAATTAAAGAGTTAACAATCGCTGACATTTTTGCGAAAACAATTCTAAATGTTTACAATTGCGAATCAATCAGTTCCAATTTCATTTTATAATTTATATCTTTGCGCAGATTTTTCGGTAAAACATTTTATAAACGTGTAATGGGAAATAAACTGAACTTTTTTACCAAGTGATGAAGTTTATTTTGAGTAGCACATAATTTCAAAGAAATGAAAGTTTTTGAATTAAAAGGTTCTTTAAGAACAGATTTAGGAAAAAAAGCAAACAAAGCTCTTCGTAAAGAAGAAATGGTACCATGTGAATTATATGGTGGTGGTGAAAACATTCACTTTGCAGTTGATGCTAAATTATTGGGTAAATTACTTTATACTCCAGAAGTATATGTAATCAATGCTGATATTGACGGAAAAAAATTCACTTGTGTATTAAGAGACGTTCAGTATCACAAAGTTAATGACCACGCTTTACATGCTGATTTCTATCAAGTATTTGAAGACAAAGCATTCGAAGTTGAATTACCAATTCGTGTTGAAGGATTCGCAATCGGTGTTCAGTCTGGTGGTAAATTAGCAGTTATCTCAAGAAAACTTAAGGTAAAAGGTCTAATGGCTGATCTTCCAGAAAATCTTCTTGTTAAAGTTAGTCACCTTGGACTTGGAAAAAGTATTCAGGTTGGAGAACTTAATTATAACAACTTAGAACTTCTTAACTCTAAGAAATCTGTAGTTGTTCAAGTTAAGCTTACAAGAGCTGCTCGTGCTGCTGCTATGGCTGCAAAATAGATTTCAATACTATTTTGCTCAGCATAATGAAGCAAAAAAATATAACCTCCCATTTATTAAAGAATGGGAGGTTTTTTTTAATATCCCTCATTCCTAAAATGAAGGATAGAATGAATACAAAGTTTTTATGGAAAATGCTGTGAATATTCTAACTTTGGATTTGTTATGATTCAATTTCTTAAAAAATTATTAGGCCGGAATAAAATCCAGCCAAAAGAAAAAAATATTGAGATGAAATATCTGATTGTCGGCCTTGGTAACATTGGTGCGGAATATGCGAATACAAGACACAATATCGGATTTCGTATACTAGATGCTTTAGCCGAAACTGCTAAAATAGAATTCAAAGATGCCAGATATGGAGCTGTTGCTGAATACAAGTTTAAGGGACGCATTTTTGTACTTGTAAAGCCAAACACTTATATGAACTTAAGTGGCAAATCGGTTAACTACTGGCTTCAGAAAGAAAAAATACCGGTCGAAAACATGATGGTTTTGGTTGATGATCTGGCATTGCCTTTTGAAACCTTACGATTGCGTCCGAAGGGTAGCGATGCTGGCCACAATGGGTTAAAACATATTAATGAAATATTAGGACACCAAAACTACAACCGCCTGCGTTTTGGAATTGGTGCTGATTTTGGAAAAGGACAGCAAGTTGACTACGTTTTGGGCGAATGGTCGCCTGAGGAACTGGAGAAACTTCCTGAGCTATACAAAATCTGTATTAATATGATTAAAGGTATGAGTACTATTGGTATTCAAAGAACCATGACAGCATATAATACAAAGAAAATCAACAAGGAAATAAAAGAGTAAAACAGTATTCTAATTAAAAATAAAGCCATGGATGATAAAGTTAGAGTAGACAAATGGCTATGGGCTGTACGAATTTTCAAAACCAGAAGTATGGCATCAGAAGCGTGTAAAAAAGGGAAAGTTACCATTGGTGGCGTTCACATAAAACCTTCGCGCGAAATAAGACTAAACGAAAAAATAGACTTAAGAGTCCCTCCCATAACGCGAAGTTATTTAGTTACAGGAATATCCGGCAAACGGATGGGCGCTAAATTAGCTGTCGATTTTGTTAAGGACGTAACTGCTCAAGATCAACTTGACTTATTAGAAGCGACCAATACTCGTGGATTTGAATCGAGAGACAGAGGAGTTGGCAGACCTACAAAATTGGATCGCAGATTAATTGATAAACTGAAACAAGAATAAGCACAGGAACTGAAAAAATATGATAATAGCACAGGAAAAAAAGAAGACCAATTTAGCAGAATACATCCTTTACATGTGGCAAGTTGAGGATATCATTCGAGCTTATCAGTTTGACATTAACAAAATTGAAGAAAACATCATCAAACAATTCAATCAGCCGGAAAACAAGCAAAACGAAATTAAGGCTTGGTATGAGAACCTGATTGAAATGATGAAGATTGAAAAGGTGGAACAAATGGGACATCTCCAAATCTTAAAGAACAATGTAAATGAATTGTACGATTATCATGTATTTCTGCTAACCAAAGGAAAAGATTCCGCATATAACAACAGCTATCAGCAGGCTCTTGGTAATATTACTGAGTTTCGCGAGAAATCAAAAGCTACTCAAGATAATAATGATATCGAAGTTTGCCTCACAGCTTTATATGGAATTTTGATGCTAAAACTTCAAGGAAAAGAAATATCGAAAGATACACTTGCCGCGATTACAACCTTTAGTCAAATGATTTCGGAGTTAACGGCCAAATACAAAGCTTTCGAGGAAGACAAAGATTAAGAACATAACTCCCTACTAATGATTATTCTACCAGGCAAATACAACAATTGGATTTTACTGATTTTAGTTTCTTTCATTTGGGGAAGTCCATATATTTTAAGAGAAATTGCCTTGGAAAGTTTCAGCCACAATCAAGTGGCTGCTTTTCAGGTATTCTTTTCATTTCTTCTTTTTATTCCTCTGATTGTTAAAAACATCAGAAAACTTTCGAAAGAAAATGTATTGCCGCTATTGCTCTCTGGAATTACCGGAAATATAGGTCCATCCTATTTTTTCGCCAAAGCACAAACCCAAATCAACTCTTCGGTTGCTGGCATGCTAAATGCCATGCTACCTATGGTCACATTACTGGTTGCCATCCTATTCTTTAAAGCCAGCACAAACAAAAAAGTACTTGGCGGAATATTGCTGGGCTTTGCTGGAACACTGGTTCTTAGTTTCTCTGGAGATTCTTTCGGATCCTCATATTTCTGGGGTGTTTTTTATGTTTTCCTTGCCATTCTATCTGTTGCAATCAGCATAAACATTGTTAGCTTTTCATTACCAAAGCTTACAGGAACCGAAATTGCCTCCTTAGCATTTCTTTTTGTTGGCCCTATGGCTGGAATCTTCTTGGTTTTCACCGATTTAAATGCTTCTTTAGCATCCGAAACCTTATCGAAAAGTGCATTAATGCTAAGCCTACTGGCGATATTCACTTTCGCAGGAGTTATATTATACAATCAGCTTATAAAGAAATCATCACATATTTTTGCTGCATCAATCGCCTACATTATTCCAATTATAGCAATATTTTGGGGCATTGTAATTGGGGGAGATCAGGTTTCTATTGCTCAAATTGCATCAATAATCATTATCTTGGTTGGAGTTCATCTAACGAATCGATAACGTGAATAAAAATATTCTGTTGGCTATTGCATCAGGTCTTTTACTGGGCACGCCTTTTTGTATACCACCGCTTTTTTTCCTCATCTTTTTCGCATGGATTCCCCTTCTATGTTTAGAAGAAAAAACAATCAATCACCACAATCCCTATTTACTTTTCAACTATACTTTTCTAAGTTTCTTAGTTTGGAATATTCTGGCCTATTGGTGGGTGGGCAAAGCTCAAATTACAGGTGTAATACTTATCATACTTATTAACTCTCTTTTGCTTGCGCTGATTTTCTGGCTAATTAGCAGAACCCGAAAGCATTTGAAAATCTCAATTCTATTCCCCTTCCTGATTATTTGGTTGGGATTTGAATATTTCGATACTTGGTGGGATTTAGCGTGGCCATGGCTGAATCTTGGAAATACTTTTGCCTCTGCTCCCAAATGGATACAATGGTACGAGTTTACTGGTACACGTGGTGGTAGTTTGTGGATAATTCTCATAAACATTGCATTGTATTCAATCATAAAGAATCCGAAAAAGAGAACTGCTTTTAGTACAATTGGAATGATCCTTTTAATTGGTATTCCTATCTTCTACTCTATTTTTCTGTATCACCAAAAAGAAAATACGACTGACTCCCAAAGCTTTGCGTTGATTCAGCCAAATTTAGATCCGTATACCGAAAAATTTATTCCTAAAAACGAAGAAAAACACTTTGCGGATTTTATAATTACAGCAGATTCTATTTGCAGTATTCACCATCCCGATTTTTTATTTGCGCCCGAAACCGTGATTTTAACATCTATCGATGAAAACAAACCTGAGCAATCTTCCTTCTACTTACAATTACTCGATTTAAAAAAGAAATACCCTAAAACAAAAATACTAATTGGGACTCATAGTAATCTAAAGTCAGAATCATTCAACTCTGCATTATTTTTAATCGATACAATTACACCTCATTTTTACCACAAAACTAAACTTGTTCCCTTATTTGAACGAGTCCCGTTCGATAAATATCTGAGCTTTTTAAAAGATTATTCCCTCGAAATTGGTGGCTACCAAGGAACCTACAGCAGCAGGAATGATACAGATTATTTTCTGTCGGATTCTATAGCCTTGGTGCCTATAGTTTGCTTCGAATCAATATTTGGCGATTACTGTGCTCAAAGAGTTCCTGAAATACCTGGTTTTATTTGTATGATTACCAACGACGGATGGTGGAAAACAACTCCGGGATATAAACATCATTTTAATTTTAGCCGATTAAGAGCCATTGAAACCCGTAGAGACTATGTTCGGGTAGCAAACAATGGAATTTCTGCTTACATCAACTCAAAAGGCACGATTGTTGCAAGAACAAAATGGTGGGAAAAATCGGTATTGATTGGAGACTTAAAATTGATGAAAGGGAAAACATTCTATTCGCAACACGGAGATTACATTGGACGCGTTAGTCTGTTTTTTGCCATTCTTTTATTAATCTTTGTTAAAATTCGCGTGACAACACAATCTAATGCCACAAGAAGGAGTTAAAAGCTTTACATTTACCTACGATTAAGTATCTAAATAAATTAACAATTCTAAAAATTATTAATAGAACTACTATGAGACGATTACTATTTGCAATTCTAAGTATCTGCTTTTTTGTTGGATCAGCAAATGCGATCACCAAACACAAAAAAATTGAAAAAACATTTAAGGCTGGAGAAAATCTTAAAATTGATTCAAAATACGGTAAGATTCAAATTAAGCATTGGGATCAACAAGAAATTAAATTTGAAGTACTAATTAGTGTTGAAGGTTCGGATGATGAAAAAACCAAAAGGATGACCGATGATATTAACATCGATTTTACCGAAGGAGAAACTCAACTATCTGCAGAAACCGTATTTGGAGACTTTTTCTCTTTAAAAAAACTCACCAACTCGCTTTTTAACAAAGGAGAAATAAAAATCAGTTATACTGTTCAGTTACCCTCTAATGTAAAATTAGACATTATCCAAAAAGATGGAGATGTTTTTATGGATAGTCATGATGGTAAATTAAATCTTGATTTAACAAATGGAAACTTTACTGCCGAAAACTTAAGTGGCGAAACCAGTTTTACCATTACCGGATGTACTTTTAAAGTCCAAAAACTGCGTGATTCAAAATTAAATATTGCGAACTCTAAAGTGACCATCGAAGATGCCAACAAACTAACTGGCGAAAGTCGCGATTCGGAATTTACTATTGACGTTGCGAATAACATTAGCATGACTTCAGCTCGTGATAAATTCGAAATTAGAGAATTGGAATTTCTTTACGGATCATCAAACTTTAGTAAGTTTGAAATTAGCCAGTTAGGTGGCGAAATTGATTACGACCTAAAATTCGGACACATCAATGTATTCAATATCAACAACATGTTTTCTTTTATAAAATTAGACTCGAAATATGCCGATGTAGGACTTAGTTTTATGGAAGGTGCTCAAATTGATTACGAAATCAATCACAAATCGGTAAAATTCGATAATTCGAAAGACTTCATTTTATCAAACAAGGAAACTGCTGATAAAAAAACCTTTGTGGCAAAAGGACGGGTTGGCGATAAAAAAGCCTTCTCGAAACTAAACATCAGAGCCAACAACTGTAAGATTAGATTGCAGTAAAGATATATGATCCATAAAGAGGATTTACAAAAATAGACCAATTCCGAAGGGAGTTGGTCTATTTTTTTCAAGGTTAAAATAATTTCATTAAAAAGCAGGAGTCCTTATTTCAGTATGACTAAATGCCAACGTGCTCCGTTCATCGTTCTTATTTTAAAATTTAATTAAATAACGACTCCAAACAAATACCCTACAATTGCTGTAAGTCCCATGGCAATAGTTCCCCAAAACGTAATTCGTATAATTGCCTTGCCTACACTTGAACCTCCAGTTTTAGCCGCTAATGCACCCAAAATTATTAGAAAGAAAATCGCAAAACAATAAAGAGAATACTCCATGGTTTTTAAAGGTAAAAAAAGAGTTACCAAAAGGGGTAATACTCCTCCTACACTAAATGCCGCACCTGAGGCAAAAGCAGCTTGTATTGGTTTGGCCTGACTAATTTCATTTATTCCCAATTCATCTCTTATGTGTGCACCCAAAACATCGTGCTCCGATAATTCTTTTGCAACAGTTAATGCTGTTTCTTTTTTCAATCCTCTTTTTTCATAAATTTCTGCCAATCGCAGCAATTCAATCTCAGGCATTTCTTCCAACTCTTTCTTTTCTCTTTCTATATCCGAGTTCTCTACGTCTGTTTGAGAACTTACAGAAACATATTCTCCGGCCGCCATTGACAATGCCCCTGCAACTAATCCCGCTACAGTTGCTAACACAATAGGCTCTCGAACATCACTAGCTGCTGTAATACCAATCGCAAGACTCGCAGTTGATAAAATCCCATCATTTGCACCAAGAACCGCTGCTCGCAACCAATTACTTCTATGTATGTAATGATTGTCTAGATAATTAGCCGTTTTTTCTGTCATTTTTAATTTTATGATCGTATATATTTCGAAAGCTACATTATCTTCTGTTCTCTGAATATAACAGATATTTCTCCATATCACTTAGTATTTAGATGTTTCATTTCGCTTATCTAAATTAATTCTCTTTTATGATTAGCCCAAACTTATCATCAGATTTCTTACCAATCAATTGCACCAATCGTAAAAGAGCTTTGAAATTATACATTACTATCGCCATAAGTTTACGATGAAAAATATCAGTAGATCAATTTCTAATAATAAAAAATCCCTTCCCTGCTTACTTCACATGCATTTACTGAGAATTAAACTACCATAAATAAGAGTAGGAGCATATTTTCTGATGATAAAAGGACAATTAAAATAAATAGAATCACATTTACTAATGAAAAAATACGATTGGTTTATTAGCTGTAATATTTCCAAATAAAAGAAGGAGTTTCTGTTTCAAATTTTAATTCCAAAAACATCAAATAATCACTAAACTTTCATTCTCCACCAATACCATATTAAGCCAATTTTGATTAAATTTGAAAGTATGACTAACTCTTTCAAACTCTCCTCTTTCATCCTATTAATCTGTTGCTTACTGATCTCTCAGGCAAGCATTGCAAAAGACACTTTTAAAATTGGATTTTCGCAATGCACATCGTTAGACAGCTGGCGAAAAGCGATGCAAAATGAATTGATTCTATTTCAAAATATGGAATTAATAATAACCGATGCAAACTGTAAAACCATGCCAAAATCCATCCAATCCGAACATTTCCTGAATCGATTTTTCAGCACCCGATATTACTGCCGTATCGAAACCAAATAGTAATCCTCCCAAGGCTGCAATTAAAGCACATGTGAATACATAGGTATTTTTCTTCTTCATCACCGTTTTATTAAATCGTTTAAATTTTTCTTAACGAAACTAGTATGTTCGCAAAGAATTACATCCTACATATGTTACAAACAATATCATTAATGTATCAATAGGCCGAAATACAAACGTTAGTATGATATATGTTACCCCATTCGTATTAATGTTACATTTTTGTTTTAGAACACGATACAAAAAAAAATAGCCATTCAAATTAACACTTGACTATAGAACACCTTTGTATTTTAACATCTTTTAAATCCTTACTATCATCCTTTTTATTATCTTCCTGAGAATTTTAAAACGGATGATATGAAGAGGATTTCACTATTACTTTTGCTGGGCATTGTAATTACAACAGGATTTGCACAAACAGAACTAAAACAACATTTCGAAAAAGATTTAAGAAATTATACCACAGCTTTTAATAATAAACAATGGAACACGGTTACCGAAATGATGTATCCGCCTATGTTCGAAATGATGAGCAAGGACAACATGCTAATGGTTTTGGAGCAAATGGACAATTTGGGTGTTAAAATGACAACCGATTTTAAGTCAATTGACAATATATCGAAAGTGGTCGATTATGGAAAAGAGAGATATTGTAAAATTCAATACTACGGAGTAATTAAAGTCAGACTAACCGGATTAATGTCACAAGGAAGTTCACTAATGCAACCTCAGTTCGAACAAGAGTTCGGAAAAGAAAATGTGAAATACAACGAAACATCAAACTCTTTCACAATTCAAGCACACCGATCGATGGTAGCAGTTGCTGATAAAAAAACTGATGACTGGAAATACATTGATGTGAATTCGCCACAAGCAAAAGGATTACAAAAATTAATTCCTGCCAAAGTACAAGAACAGTTCAACTAATATTTATAAAACATACTGAATGAAAATTTATTTTTCAGGATCGATACGTGGAGGGCAGCAAGACACAGAATTGTATGCAGAATTGATTCAAGAATTAAAACAATACGGAAGCGTTTTAACTGAACACATAGGTTCAAAAACGATCGATACTACAATAACCGATAAGGAAATACACGATAGGGATGTAGCATGGGTAAAAGAATCGGATGTTGTGATTGCGGAAGTAACTGTTCCTTCGTTTGGCGTAGGCTACGAAATTGGCCGGGCTATTGACATGAAGAAGCCTATTATTTGTTTATACAGAACCATAAATGGCAAATCAACTTCGGCAATGATTCGCGGGTGTTCCGATTTACAGTGCTTTGAATACTCAAACATAACAGAAGCTAAAGAAATTTTGAAAAACAACTTAAATCAACATAGATGAACTGGCAAGATATTTCATACCTAAATTCGGGTTCGGCAATTCAACAAAAAGCATTTAGAAGTTTGCAAAAACTTCAGATTTTTAATCTACTTGCAGAATATTCTCCAATTTTAACGGGTACCATTCCTATTGGAATATCAATTGACTCAAGTGATTTAGATATTACCTGCAGATTTATGGATGCCGATAAATTCGAGAAGAAAATGGAAAATTTATTTGGCCAGCAAAAAGGATTTAAAATACAGCAAAAGGAAAAAAACGGATACTGGGTGGTAGTGGCTAGCTTTACCTTTCAGAATCTTCCTTTTGAAATATTTGG
>JBFFMG010000104.1:0-10025 GCA_041554215.1 Labilibaculum sp. | reverse complement strand
TGGAGGCCTAAAAGTACATCAACTTTCATCTGTCTAATAATTTGATAGTAAATCTTAACAAGTAAATTTCCAGACCAATATTATTTTGGATTTATAAAATGGTTTGGGTTATCATGTTAAAGCTTGAAGAATTGTTACAAGTTTTTAACAGTCAAAGGTAATAATTATTTTCATTTTTGCCGATGTAAAATAGGCGTTGTTAATAAGTCGGTTGATGGCATAAAAAAACCTCTTGTTTAAAGAGGTTTTTGAAAGATATTGATTGTTGATAAATTTAGTTGTTTTCTAGTTTTCTACACTCTTGGCAAATACCATAAATATATAACGAGTGATGAGAAACTTTAAAGTCCATATCATCTGACACATTTTTACGAACATCCTCTAAACGAGTATCGCAAAATTCAAGAACTTTACCGCAACGAGTACAAATTAAATGATCGTGTTTGTTACTATCATAAGCTTTTTCGAACTGAGCAATGTTTTTACCGAATTGGTGCTTAACAACTAGTTTGCAATCCAAAAGAAGATCTATTGTGTTATAAAGTGTTGCTCTACTAACACGGTAGTTTTTATTTTTCATGAAGATATAAAGAGATTCGATATCGAAGTGCCCTTCCCGGGAATATATCTCATCTAGTATTGCATACCTTTCCGGAGTCTTTCGATGTCCCTTTTTCTGAAGATATTCTGTAAACATCTTCTTGACAATTTCTTTAGTGTCTTCGTTGCTCATATCAAAAAATAACCTATTTGTTATCTAATCTAATTTAAAATAATGCGTCTAAAATAGTGATTTTTTTTAAAACTGAAAGCTTATTTAGAATAAATTTTAATTTAGCTGTATTCTTCAATATTCTCGATACGTTTCACATTATCAAGACCTTTGATCTTAATGAGTTTCATAATTAGATTGTTAAGATCTTCAGTATTGTGAACATAGAGATGGATTAAGCCCTCAAACACACCATCATGGCTTTCAAAATGAAGCGATCGCATATTAACATCGTGATCTTTTGAAATGACATTTGTAACTTCATTAACAATACCTAATTTATCAATTCCGGTTAATTCTATAATGGCCAAAAAGGACATTAATCTATGGCTGGTCCAATCCGCAGCAAGAATTCGATCTCCCTGGCTTGACATTAATTTTAATGCATTGGGGCATTTTCTTTTATGGATCGTAACATTATTGGCCATGTCCATATAACCAAGAACTTCATCACCAGGTATTGGTTTGCAACAAGTTGCGATTCTATAACTCTCATTAGCTGCTAATTCTGTAAGCATAAGAGTTTTCTTTTTGTCGAGTTCGGGCTTTGTGGTTGGTGTTTCAAGAATTTCGTCATCCTCATTTTCTTCCGAATCACCAAAAAATTGAAGTTTCCAATACTTAATAAATTTGCTTCTTGATTTTTTTCGAACTACACCATCAATTTCATTAATTTTAATTTTTCCCAATCCAACCTTGTAGAACAACTCCTCCTTATTTGAGAGTTTGTAATGTTCCAGCATTTTGCGAAATGAATTCGCATTTAATTTTAGGCCACTATCCAGTAATTGATCCTCAATCATTCGGGCACCTTTCAGCGTGTATTCTTTTCGTTCCCTTTTAAATGCTGATTTTATTTTAGATTTTGCACGAGCAGTTATAACAAATTCAGTCCACTCATGTTTTGGGACTTGTTTTTCCGAGGTCAAAATTTCAACCTGATCACCACTTTTTAATTCGTGACTTAAGGGTACAAGTCTATGATTTACTTTCGCTCCAATACAATGATTTCCAATATCAGTATGAATGTCATATGCAAAGTCAAGTGTTGTTGCTTTTTTAGGTAAAGTGCGAATGTGACCTTTTGGGGTGAAAACTTGAATTTCTTTCGAAAATAAATTCAATTTAAATTCATCAAGGAAAGCCATTGCGTCAGCTTCAGGATTCGCTAATATTTCACGAACATCGTTAAGCCATTTGTCTAATTCCGATTCACCTAGGCCAGCTGAATTGTATTTTGAATGAACAGCAAAGCCTTTTTCGGCGATCTCATCCATTTTTTCTGTTCTAATCTGAAATTCAATCCAGTTTCCTTGCGGACCCATAGCAGTTACGTGTAATGCTTGGTATCCATTGGCTTTAGGAGTACTAACCCAATCTCTGATACGTTCAGGTTTAGGTTTGTAAATATCAGTAATTAGGGAATAGATATTCCAACATTGGTTTTTCTCAGGAATATTAGGATTAGGTTTGAAAACTACACGTACCGAAATAAGGTCGTATATTTCTTCGATACTTGTATTCTGTGTTTCAATTTTATTCCAGATTGAGAAAATTGATCTGGGTCTATTTTTTATAGAGCATTCAATATCTGCTTCCTGAAGTTTCTCCTTAATTGGAGTGATGATCCGTTGGATTATTTTTTCTTGCTTTTCTTCTTGCTCAGCTATTTTTTTAGAAATATTATCAAAATCATCAGGATGTTCATATCTAAGGCTTAAATCTTCCAATTCCGATTTAATCGCATACAAGCCCATTCTATGTGCTAAAGGAGCAAAAAGGAATAGTGTTTCGCCGGCAATTTTCATTTGCTTATGCAATGGCATCGAACTTAGCGTACGCATATTATGAAGTCGGTCAGCCATTTTTATCAGAATTACCCTTAGGTCATCAGATAGGGTTAACAGCATTTTTCTAAAATTCTCAGCCTGCATTGAAGTTTGCTGATCAAAAACATCCGATATTTTGGTAAGACCATCAACAATTTGAGCTACTTTTTCTCCAAAGTGATTTTGAATATCCTCGAGAGAGTATTCTGTATCTTCAACAACATCATGCAACAACGACGCTACAATGGATTTAGTGCCTAGTCCCATTTCTTTAGCCACAATTTGAGCAACCGAAATAGGGTGTAAAACATAAGGTTCTCCTGATTTTCGGCGCACACCTTTATGAGCTTCCCAAGCAAAATGAAAAGCCTTGTCTATCATTTGTTGACTTTCTGCTCCACGACTTCTTTTGCAATGCTTCAAAAGTTCCGTGTATGCATCAAGTATTTGTTGTTTATCTTTTTCGGTCTCACCACTCATAAAAACCTATTTATTCGGTATTCTTTATTGTTGCACTTAAATGTAGCGAAATCTAATAATTTTTTAATACTAAATAAAGGACTTGCTTGCCTTTTTCATTTATATAATCCCATAGTTAAGACGATTAATAGGGATTTATAGGATATTAAACCAGCATATTGTCCTGTTTAGTAAAAATTAGTATTATTTTGGAAACGAGACTGCATCTTCGCATTCCTTAGGACCACTTACTACAAGGTATAAATCTTCGGGGTTTAAATATGTATTTGCTAATTCCTGAATTTTAATCGCTGTAACTGCCTTTAAATCTTTTATGAATTTTGAAAAATAGGAATTGTCGAAGCCAAAGGGTAAGTTTCCTCTTAAGCCATCCGATAAGGCAAAAGGGCTATCTAAATTCCGAAGCATTTCGCCAGAAATATAGTTTTTTACTAAAGTTAGTTCTTCTTCCGAAACTAATTCGTCCCTTAGTCGTTTAATTTCAATGAATATTTCTTGAACTGCAGCTTTACAAACCTCTGCACCAACTTCGGTTACAATGGTGAAATGACCATTTGTTAAATGCGAAATTAGAATGGAGTTGATTCCGTAAGTATATCCCTTGTCTTCTCTAATGTTTTGCATTAAACGGGAACCGAAATAACCTCCAAGTATTAGGTTTAGGAGTTGCATTCCGGTATAATCGGGATGAGTTTTAGTAAATAATTTTCGACCAATACGAATTGTAGATTGAACAGCATCATCCTTGCACACGAAAGCTAATTGATCTTTCGATTCTACGATTTGATGCTTACAATCAGTGGTTTCGCCTTGATTCGTCCATTTATCTTTTCCAAACAAGTCTTCAACTTGGGTCAATACATTATCATCCACCTTACCGGCTATTATTATAAGGCAATTGCTAGGCGTGTAATTTTGTTTGTAGAATTCTTTAACATCTTGCAAACTGCAATTATCAAATTCACTTATGCTATAGTTGTTTGAGTATGGATGATTTTTTCCATAAATCATCTCAGTAAATTTCTCTTTAGCTAAAACATTTGTTTTTTGATGTTCAATTTGATATTGCTGTTTTTTATTGGTTAGAATTGTTTTGAATTCTTTCTCTGGGAAAATTGAATTTTTAATAAGATCTGCAATTAAGCCAAGTGTCTCCGAAAAATGTTTTTTTAAGCTGTATAGCGTAACACTAGCATCATGTTTGCTGGCCGAAAATCCGATGTGGGCTCCCAAAAAATCAAATTTTTCAGCAATTTCAGATGCCGTTAACGAATTTGTTCCTTCGTTAAGCATTGTACTTGCTAAAGTGGCGATTAGAGGTTTTTTCTGATGCCAGATTCCAGCGTTAAAAATGAATTCGATTTTAATAACATCCTGACTACCACCGTTAATAATGTGAACGGGAATGTTATTGCTCAACGAATGTTTAATAGAGGGTAGAATTTCAATGCTATCTACCGTTTTGAATTCGGGAGCTGTATTTCTATATAAATTTTCCATTCTTATTTTTTTGAGTAGTAGTAGAGTGTTGAACAATTTTCTTTTCTGAAAATTTTGGCTGAGCTATTTAAAATATCATCAACACTTACTTTCTGATATTTATCAACTTCCTTATTGATATCGTCTGCTTCACCTAGTAATTCATGAGTGGCTAAATTCATGGCTTTATTTAAATAGCTGATTTCTGAAAATACCAAAGTAGATTCTACCTTGTTTTTTACTTTTTGAAGTTCGTACTCATCAACTTTTGTTGTGGCCATTTTATTCAATTCTTCCCAAATGGCTGCTTCCGCCGTTTCCATCTCAACTCCCTTAACCAGTTTTCCTGTTATTAGAAACAATCCTGGTTCAAATTCGCCAGTAATGTATGCATCAATAGATGAGAATAAATTTTTCTCTTTTACTAAGGTTTGAAAAATTCGAGACGATTGTCCGTTGGATAATACATCTGAAATCAAATCAATAATATAGAAATCTATATCCATTCTTTTTCCCATATGGAAAGCCATATAGATTGCATCAAAAGGAACATTGCTGTCGATGCGTTTGCTTCTGAACTCAGTTTGAACTGGTTCGGCAGGCAGATTTCTTACAGGGACCTCTCTTCGTTCGATGGGTGCAAACCATTTTTCGGATAGTTCTTTTACATGTTCCGTGTCTACATTACCAGCAACAACCATAATCGCATTGTTGGGCGCATAGTGGTGAAAAAAGAAATCTTTAACTTCTTCTAAGGTCGCTTTTTCGATATGATCGATTGATTTTACTATTGTTGGCCATTGATAAGGATGTTCTTTATAAGCTAATGGGCGAAGATGCAGCCAAACATCACCGTAAGGTTGATTGAAATATCGTTGTTTGAACTCTTCGATAACAACACTTCGTTGTACATCAAGGCTTTTTTCGCTAAATGCAAGGCTCAGCATTCTATCTGACTCTAACCAAAAGGCAGTTTCTAAATTCGCCTTGGGAACAGTAAGGTAGTAATTTGTTATGTCATTGTTGGTCCAGGCATTGTTGTCACCACCAACTAACTGTAAAGGTTCATCGTAGTTAGGAATGTTAACCGAGCCACCAAACATCAGATGTTCAAATAAATGAGCAAATCCGGTTCTTTCAGGATTCTCATCTTTTGCGCCAATGTTGTATAAAATATTTACAGCAGCCATGGGGGTAGTTTCGTCGCGATGAACAATTACCCGCAAGCCATTCTTAAGTGTAAATTTATCAAATTCGATCATAGTTTCTCTTTTGTGATTTAAGAATGGACAAGCCTTAAAATGTATATTTATCCGATTGCAATTGAGTGAAGCTGTTTTGATATTCTTGTTTTATTTCATCAATAATTTCAGAAACAGCTTGTATTTTATTAATTAGAGCGGAAACTTGTCCAATTTCTAGTTCACCTTCTTCTAATTCTCCTTCAAACATTCCTTTTTTTGCACGTCCTTTACCTAAAATTTTCTTCATTTCTTCTGCGGATGCACCTCTACATTCAGCTTCATTTATCTGATTGAAAAAATTATTTTTAACCAAACGAGTTGGAGCTAATTTTTTTAAAGACAGTTTTGTTCCTCCTTCGCCGAGTTCGATGACTGATTTTTTAAAATTTAGATGAGCCGATGATTCTTCTGATATTGCAAAACGGGTTCCCATTTGAACTCCATCAGCTCCTAAGATCATAGCCGATAGCATGCTCTCACCAGATCCTATTCCTCCTGCAGCAATTAAGGGCAGTTTTATTGCTTTACGAACCGAAGGAATTAAGGTCATTGTAGTTGTTTCCTCTCTTCCGTTATGACCTCCAGCTTCAAAACCTTCAGCAACAACAGCATCAACACCAGCATCTTCACATTTTTTAGCGAAAAATGCACTTGATACTACATGCACTACTATAATTCCATGTTCCTTTAAAAAAGGTGTCCATTTCTTTGGACTTCCAGCGGATGTGAATACAATTTTAACACCTTCTTTCACAATAATGTCCATTATCTGGTCCATCTCAGGATATAGAAGCGGAACGTTCACACCAAATGGTTTGTCGGTTGCTGCTTTTGTTTTCCGAATATGTTCTTGAAACGTATCTGGGTGCATCGATCCTGCACCAATTAAACCAAGTCCACCGGCATTGCTAACAGCTGAAGCAAGTTTCCAACCTGAACACCAAACCATTCCTCCTTGAATAATGGGTAATTTAATATTGAAGAGAGATGTTATTCTATTTGTCATTTCCTGTAAAATTTTAGATAATTCAGTCAAAAAAAGACACAAGAACAAAGATTGTATGCTTGTGTCTATTGATTAGGAATAATGTGCATTGCAAATTTAGAAAAATTCTTGATAAGAATAAGACTTCGAAGTATGATTTTGAGCATACTCATTCAACTTGTTTTTATATTACAGCGTACTAGTGAAAATAGGATAGATATTCTTTAGATCTATTATATATATATCAAAATAGCAAGCTTTATTATCCTCTTTTGATATCTGCTTCTTGTATCTTAAGCGAGATATTCCTTATTTTATGCATCAATAAATGGAAAGAGGTTAATGTATGTCAATCAACTAGTTTAATAATTTGCCGATTGAACTTATTTATATTGGAAGAGTGAAGAAAAAATCATTATTAGGTCGTTTTTTAGTTTGGCGTTTAAAGCACATTAATAACCGTCAATTTATTTCCATGTTAGCCATTCTTATTGGTATAACTTCTGGTATTGCAGCCGTTATTATTAAAAATTCGGTTCATTTTATTAGTTCTATTCTTCAGAATAATTCTTCACTGGAATATAAAAATATACTTTACGTTATTTATCCTACCATTGGTATTTTGGTAGCTGTTTTATTTATAAAGTATGTTATCCGTCGTCCGGTAAGGCATGGAATACCTAATGTTTTATATGGTATTTCAAAAACAAACGCTCAAATTAGTCGTCATAATATGTTTTCGTCGGTTATAACATCGGCATTTACCGTAGGATTTGGAGGTTCAGTAGGATTGGAGGGACCCACCGTTGCAACAGGTGCCGCTTTGGGGTCAAATATCGGGCGCTTATTTCATTTAAATTACAAACACATAACTTTGCTGTTGGGTTGTGCCTGTGCAGGAGCAATGGCTGCAATTTTTAAGGCTCCAATTGCTGCAATTGTTTTTGCTTTGGAAGTAATTATGCTTGATTTAACCATGTGGTCTTTGGTTCCACTATTGTTAGCATCAGCTTCAGCTGTTATTACTTCTTACTTTTTCCTGGGAATGGATGTTTTGTATCCCTTTAAAGTAGAAAATGGATTTAACATGTCGGATTTACCTTACTATATTGTTTTGGGTATTTTTACAGGTCTTATAGCAGTTTATTTTACGAAATGTTACATGTTTATACATGGTGTTTTCGAAAAAATTGAATCTATTTACAAAAAATTAATATTTGGAGGATTATCTCTGGGATTAATTATTTTCTTTTTACCGGCATTATTTGGAGAGGGATACCAGTCTATAAACTCATCTCTTTCAGGTGATTATTCTTATTTGTTTAATAATTCATTTTTTTACGATTTTAGAGATAGTTTTTGGATGCTTATCGTTTTACTCCTGTTAGTGATCTTTTTTAAAGTGATTGCTGCATCTATAACTTTTGGAGCCGGAGGGGTAGGTGGAATTTTCGCACCAACACTTTTTATGGGTGTTAATGCAGGAGTTCTGTTTGCCAAAATTGTACAGTCTCTTGGCTTAAGAGATCTTGAGGTTAATAATTTTGCTCTAATTGGAATGGCTGGAATGATTGCCGGAGTGCTGCATGCACCATTAACAGGACTGTTTTTAATTGCTGATATTTCAGGCGGATATCAACTATTTGTTCCATTGATGATAACAGCCACAATTTCTTATGCAACAGTAAAAACTTTCGAAACACATTCGGTATATACTATTCAATTGGCAAAGCGTAAGGAATTAATGACTCATGATAAAGATCAAAATGTACTGTCGTTAATGCGTGTTACTAAGTTAATCGAGAAAGATTTTCACACTGTTGATTCAGATGCAACTTTAGGCGATTTGGTAAAAGTGATTGCCAAAGCACATCGAAATATCTTTATTGTAATTGATGATGAAAACAATTTTCAAGGGATTGTTAAGTTAGATGATATTCGTGAAATCATGTTTCAGCCAGAAAAGTACAATGAAGTGTTTGTTCGGGATTTAATGGTTATTCCTGAGGTTATCATCCAGCACGATGAATCGATGGCTGATGTCGCCAGTAAATATCAATTCTCTGATAAATTTAATTTGGTTGTGCTTAATGAAGGTAAATATTGCGGATGTGTATCCAGAGCACAAATTTTCTCTACTTACCGTCGAATGTTAAAACATTTTTCTGAAGATTAATGAAAGCTGATATAACGGAGTATTTTAGTTTCTAATTACAACAAACGTTTGCTTTGTTTGTTTTGAAAATCAGACATTTAGTCTTTGTGTTGAAATCTTTATTAAATTTCTTATCAAAAGAGTTTTTCCTTTCTAATTATCTATTACTTTTGCACTCCGTTTGAAGGGCTGTTATGTACATGTGCTACCTAATTGGTTCAGATAATCAATAGGATACATAAAATTAATAGAATCGCTAGATTTTTTTATGTAATTCTCTAAAGGGTCGGCTGACTTCTTCAGCCATCCGACCTATACGTATGATAATGTCGTTAGACGTAAACGTTGATTTTTTAGAAATGAAGAATAAAAGCTTGCTTTCCCGTTTTTTAATTTGGAGAGTGAAGAACATCAAGGAGCGTCAATTCGTTCTATTATTAAGTTTTTTAGTGGGTTTGGTGAGTGGTATCGCAGCACTTTTATTAAAGAATGCAATCCATTATACTCATCATTTTTTAACTCATCGATTGCAAATTGATTCTGCCAATCTATTGTATTTGGCTTATCCTGCAATTGGAATTTTATTGGCAGTATTGTTCGTGAAATTCTTTGTTAAGGACAATATTGGTCATGGTGTGTCGCGTATTTTGTATGCAATTTCAAAGAAGAATTCTCAAATAAAACCTCACAATAACTACTCTTCAATTATTGCCAGTACTTTTACCATTGGTTTTGGAGGATCGGTTGGAGCAGAGGCTCCAGTTGTCCTTACTGGTGCATCGATTGGATCAAATTTGGCTCGTTTGTTCCACATGAATTACAAAATTGTAACTCTAATGGTTGGCTGTGGTGCTGCAGGTGCAATTGGTGGGATTTTTAAAGCTCCCATGGCAGGAATGATATTTACCCTAGAGGTGTTAATGCTCGATTTAACCATGGCATCGCTAATTCCTCTATTAATTTCATCGATTACCGGAGCCAGTGTTTCCTACTTCTTTATGGGTAAAACTGTTTTGCTAAGTTATGATGTTACCACACCATTTGTGATTAATAATATTCCTTACTACATAATTTTAGGCAT
>JBFFMG010000103.1:0-10123 GCA_041554215.1 Labilibaculum sp. | reverse complement strand
CAATCCATCATTATAATTGTTCCCGTTTAGTTGAAGGGTTACAGGAATATCTTGTCGTACCTTTTGATTAAATAGTGTTGAAATTTTTTGACCATTTGAATTGTACATAACTACCTGAGCATTTCCATCATATCTGGGACTAAATGAAATTGTTGCAATTCCTTTAATAGGATTTGGGTACACCATAAATTCCCTAAGCTGAGTATTATCCTCATTTTTGGTAAGAGAACCAGATTTTTCCCATTCCAGAACCTCATCGCCACAATGGCCGGGACCTATTGTTCCTTCGTTGTAATCGGTAAGTGTTGAAGCCAATGCAATAAGTTGAGCAATCTCTTCATTACTAGCATCGCTTTCCCCTTTCACTTTTTCAAAATATTCTGGTGCTTGAACTGCAAAAACAGCGGCTGCAGCATCCCATGCATCTTGTACTTCAGCAGGAACCATTATTCCGGATAGAATATTAAGATAGGCAGCCATAAATTGGTGTGCTAATGGATAATAGGCATTCCCTTTCCCTGGTGTATTAAATACTTCTATCCAACTCATTCCCGATAAATAAAAATCTGTATCGGGGCCGCCTGTCAATTCTTCCCAGGTAGCATCGGGTTTACTTGCTGGGCCATACTTTGAGTGAGTTTTCCAATATCCCTGCGTGTATGTGCAGCCTTGATTAACAGTTGTTGTGATTAGTAGGGCACCTGTAATAAATGAATCACCTATTTTTCCGTCTGGCACAAGGGTTGGTGAATAAATTTCCAATTTTACATCAGTAACATCACCTGGTATATTAGGAAGAGTAATGTTTTGTATATTTAATAGGTGTCCCAGATTATTGGAGTCAAATTCTAATTCAGTTGATTCAGAACCTGCGGTTAACTTAATGTTAACAAAACGGTTGTCTTCAGTAAGTTCGCTAATTGGTATGTCAACTTCAATGTCACGTGAATCCATGCTCCATGGTAATGTGAAGTCATAAGTCAAAGGATTTGCTGCGCCATTATGAAATACAAAAGCATGGTCATATTCAACCATAGTATAAGCATATGGATTTCCTCCGGTTCGATACACATAAGCAGTAAATGAGATAACATTCTCCAATTGGTTCATATTATCGAGTGTAATTCCGCCTGCATCTACATCGGTAAATGTTGCGGTGTAATATCCCCATTTTTGGACCCCTCCATTGGGAACTGATGGAGCAAAATCTTGCTCTGCAAGGTTAAAGGCAACATCGTAGTTTTCGTTTGCATCTGAGAAAGTAACATTTACAGGAGATACACCTCGGAATACTGCTGCAGCCTCAACTACAACATGGTCAACTGTTCCCGGATCTGTAATAAAAATTGTAGAGGGATTGATGTTCTCAACACCTATACCAACGAGTTCAACAACTTGAGCATTGGCAAACTGCACGAATGCAATACTCATGATTAAAAAAAGTAATTTTCTTTTCATGTCTCTTTTTTTTAATGATGTAATAATTAAATTAGGATGTAATCTGATTACAATCAGTTATTTAGGTGTGTGTAAAACGTTTTAATATAATAATCGGTTTTGTTGTTTATTAATGGGGCAAGTGAGAGAATTTTGCATTTAACAATTTACATGCATAAAGCATTTAGGTTATAGGCATTTTAATTCAGGCTCCAATCCCATTTCTTTCAACATTTCGGCAATTTCAGTTTTATATACAGCATTCATAATAATAATGGTATCGGGTTCGAAAGTTTTGAGAAAGTTGGGATGAACATACTGGATACCAATTCCCGGTATAAAATTTCCTTGCATGTGAGGATTTATATCAACTACATGTTTGATTACTTTTAATTCATCAAAATGTGTTAGAAATCCAACAGATTTGGATCCACCTCCCCATAAAACCACTTTCTTTTTTTCATTTTTTAATTTCAAAAGCAACTTTTTATAATTGCTTAACTGATGTTTGATTTTTACCACAAACTCATCAACGTATTCTCGAAGTTGTTCTACGCTTTCTTCTTTTGGATGAACCTTTGCCGAAATATTTTGCGTTGGTTTTGCCTCAAGAAACAGATACTGATCTTCATACTCAAGATAAACATCCAGAACTTCGAAACCATTCATTCTGAAATAGCGTGCCAGTGAACCCGGGCTAAAATATGAACAGTGTTCGTTGAATATATCCCAGAAGGCCTGAACCTTTAAAATTCTAACTATACTTGGAACCTCAATAAAAACAATAACGTCTTTCTTCTTATGGATGGATTGCCTTATGATTTTTAAGAACTTGCGAGTATCGTGAATATGTTCCAGTGTATGTCTGCATAAAATAACATCGTTTGGCAGGCTTCCATGCTTTTCTGAATAAAATTCCTTAAGGAATGTGACATTTGGGTTTGGCTTTGATCTGCCCGGAACATAAGCCGGATCAATTCCAATTCCTTTATTAGTTCCCAGCTCACAAATCAAATGAATAAAATCACCTTTGCCACATCCAATTTCAATTACGTTTTTTTCTCTAACATCATATTTTTCAATAAATCTGTTTGTTATTTCAGTTATAAACTTTTTAAAAGTTGAAGAAAAACCTTGTTGATCTTCGTATCCTTTCGTGTAATAATCATAACTGGTGTCAAAAGTGCTATTAAAAATAAAACCGCATTCATTACAAAAAGTCAGAGTTATATCCATTCTGGGAATTGATATGGCTTCCTCGTATGATTTTATGGTAACAATACTTTGTATTGGAGCTTCTTTTACAACAAAAAAATCTTCCACATTTGTGCTCAAACAGCAAGGACATTTCACTAATTTTATTGTCATTTATAATTATTACTGGCAGTTGTTTAACAATTATCAACAGTGTTTCTATTTCAACGAAGATTCGTCGCCCTATTTTAGTCTTAAAGAACCAATTTTCGGGAATAAAAAGCCTCTGCATACAAGGTGGCACATTCAATACCTCTTAATCGAGGAAGTGCTCGAAAGCCGCTATCATTAAACCAGTGCTTTGTACTTTGAGACTCAAAGGATTCTAAAAGAATAGTATTTCGCTTACTTATCTGTTCTTCATTACAAGGAACATATAAATTTGGATTACCAATATCTCCGTCATATTTAAGTATTTCGTATTCCAATATCAGGTTATCTCTCCAGGTATTCCATGTTAAATCGCTTATTAATCTATGATCCTGATGCCGATCATTGCGGTAATGTGTAAATATCAGGTCGGGAGAAAAATTGGTTTTAATTTCTTCGAAATACTCTTTTATTTCGATTGCCTGTGAGGGAAAAAATCCATCACGAAATGAATTGATACTAACCTTGTATTTTGGAATGTTATACAAAAATTGCTCTGCACTTATTTTTGCTTCCTGCTTCCTAACTTTATTCGATGCAAATACAATCCAATGTATCTGGCCTATTTTATATTCCTTAAATATTTTTAATAAAGTGCATCCGGCACCAATTTCAATATCATCACAATGCGCTCCTAAACATAAAATGTTTAAAGGAGTATCTTGATGGAAATTAACCGCCATCATAACTGTAAAATTTTTTGTGAAGAATGACGTGCTTTTTGTTTTTCTTGTTGAACTTCTTCCAAACCTCCCACGGAGCATTACCTTTTGAATAAATTTCGTCAAGTTTCATTTTATCTTTAAAAGTATCCATGCTTGTCCAAAATCCGGTATGTTCCCACGAAACCAACCTGTTCTTTTCAATAAGCCGAATAAATGGTTCTTCTACTAGTTCCTCTCCATTTTCAATATAATTAAAAATATCATTTCTGAAGATGAAAAAACCTGTGTTGATGTACAAGTTTGAAGCTCCAATGTGACTTATTTGGCTTACAACACCATCATCGTTTCGTTTTACCACATGGAAACTTTGAGTGGGTTGATACGCCATTATCGCAGCAGTTTTGTCAGTTTGCTCTTTGAACCACTCAATCATGGTTGGTAAATGAAGGTCGGTTAATCCATCGCTGTAATTTGCAAGAAACATTTCCTCTTTTTTCAAGTATTTACGCACACTCATTAAACGCGTACCAATGTTCGAAGTAATTCCTGTATCAACAAACGTGATTTTCCAATCTTCAATGTCTGAATTTAATAGTTCGATATTTTTTCCACCATCGGCGTAAACGAAATCATTTGAAGTCATTTCGTTATAATTAATAAAATAATCTTTTATTGTATCTGCTTTATAGCCAAGGCATAGTATAAAATCTTTATGTCCAAAACTTGCATAGTACTTCATCAAATTCCATAGAATTGGACGATAGCCTACCGTGACCATCGGTTTAGGAATTTGTTCTGAAAATTCTCGAAGACGAATTCCCATGCCACCACAAAACAATACTACTTTCATGTTGCTTCTTTTCTAATTATGTGTGTTTTAATTAAGTACAAGTTCCTTTGAACTAGTGAAATTATCAGATGGATATTATACTAATCCAGAATTGTTAATTCAGGAATAGGCACAACAAATTGTCCACCCCAATTGCGGACGTAACTATGCTGAGCCATGATTTCTTCTTTCAAATTCCAGGGAAGAATAAGCACATAATCCGGCTTGGTTTCCTTAATCATGTCGGGATGATAAATAGGTATATGGGTGCCAGGTAATAAGTTTCCCTGTTTATGTGGGCTCATATCTACAGTGTAGTCGATAAAATCGGTTCTTACACCACAATAATTAAGCAAGGTATTTCCTTTACCAGGAGCTCCGTAACCAATAATGGTCTTTTTGTTTCTTTTCGCTTTAATTAAAAAATCAAGTAATTTACGTTTGGTTTCTTTTACTTTTTCTTCGAATAAAGAATAGTATTCAAGGCTTTCAAATCCAAGTTCGTGTTCACGTTCCAATAGTTCATAAACACGATTTGTTACTTTCTTTGTATCATCATCTGAATGTTTACCATATATCCGTATCGATCCTCCATGTGTTGGTAATTCTTCGACATCGAATAAGGTAATTCCGTGATGGGCAAAAATTCGATTTACTGCTACGAATGATAAATATGAAAAATGCTCATGATAAATCGTGTCAAATTGGTTTCTCTCAATAAGACGCTGTAAATGTGGAAATTCCATGGTAATTACTCCTTCGGTATTCAGCATTTCTTTCATCCCTTTAACAAAATTATTGATATCAGGCACGTGAGCCAAAACGTTGTTTCCAAGCAACAAATCGGCTTTTCCATATTGTTTTGATAATTGAAGTGCTGCATTTTTACTAAAGAACATTACTTCAGTTCTGACGCCTTTCTCGCGTGCCGCTATTGCTACGTTTGCTGCAGGATCGACTCCTAAAACAGGAATTCCTGTTTTTAAAAACCATTGTAACAAATAACCATCGTTTGAAGCTATTTCAACCACCAGACTTTTTTTGTTGAGGTTAAAACGTGTTGTCATCGCTTCGGAATATTTTCGGGCATGTTCTAACCAACTGGCAGAATAAGAAGAAAAATAAGCATATTCTTCGGCAAATATTTCATTTGGGGTAGCAAATTCTTCAAGTTGCATTAACCAGCAGTGGTTACAAACAAATGCATGTAAAGGATAAAACTTTTCCATATCGTTTGCATGTTCTGGTTTTACATGTTTCTGGCATAATGGAGACATTCCTAAATCGATAACACTATATTTTAACTCAGTATTGCAAAAGCGACATTTGCTTTCCGATTCTATTTTTTTTAGAGCCGATTGTGTTACATCAATCTGGTTGTCTATAAAATAATTGTTTTCCATATTATATGTTTTAGTTTATTGAATGCGTTATTCAAAATTTTAGGGATATGAATGTGTTGAGATTCTTATATTCGTTTTGGGCAGTGGATGGACTTTTATTGAAAAACGTAAAAAGAATTATTGTCCATTTCTAAGCCATTTTGCTAAAAATCTTTTCTGTAAGGTAATCGCCGATGGCAAGTGAGGCTGTTGCTGCAGGTGAAGGTGCGTTTAGTACATTTAAAATAAATTTATTTTCTACAATCAGAAAATCATCGATAAGTCCGCCTTTGCGGTCACATGCTTGTGCCCGTACTCCGGCGCCTCCTGTTTTTATGTCGTTGTATTCAACCTCTGGAACCAGACGCTGGAGTGCTTTTACTAAAGCTGCTTTATTGTATGATCGATAATATTCTCCTAAACCCATTTTCCAGTATTTGCGCATAACTTTTCTAAATCCGGGCCAGGCCAACGATTCATAAAATTCATTATACTGAAATGAGGTTTTTTTATAACCTTCGCGTTTAAATGCCCAAACAGCATTGGGTCCGGCCTCAATACCTCCATGAATCATTCGTGTAAAATGTACCCCTAAAAAAGGGAAGTTAGGATCGGGGACAGGGTAAATTAGATTTTTAACCAGATGTTTTTTCGATTCTATTAGTTCATGATATTCACCCCGAAATGGAATAATACGAACATCCAGTTTTTCTTGTGTTAGGCTGGCCACTTTATCGCAATAAAGACCAGCCGTATTCACAACTAATTTCGATGTGAAAGTATTATCATTGGTAATAACATCTACTTCTTTTTTATTGGTTCTTATATCGGTGACCTTAGAATTAAGCTTGATTTGGCCACCATATTTTTGGGTAAATATTTCGGCATATTTAGTACAAACATCAGTATAATCTACAATTCCGGTATAGGGTACATGTATGGCGGCCATACCTGTTGCATGGGGCTCGTAATCTTTTATTTCTTCACCGGCAACTTTTTTCATATTAACCAACCCATTTTGAATTCCTCTTTCCCACAGATTTTCCAAACGAGGTAGCTCTTCTTTGCTCGTTGCAACAATAAGTTTACCACATAAATCATATTTAATGTTTTCTTTCTGGCAAAAATCGATTAATTGCTGATAGCCATTTCTGCAATTAATTGCTTTCAAACTACCTGGTTTATAATAAACGCCGGCGTGAATAACCCCACTGTTGTTCCCTGTTTGATGTTGAGCTATTTTATCTTCTTTTTCAAGAATCGTAACGGATAGAGATGGATTGCTTTTTTTAAGTTTCAAAGCTGTAGCGAGTCCAACTATTCCACCACCAATTATTGTGATATCTTGTTTCATTCAGAAGATATTAGAATGTACTTACGGTTTGAAACGATGCTTCATGCTTTTTTTGCCATGACCAATTTAAATTACTATCGAGTAGATTATCTGTAAGTAATTGGTTTATTACATTTAATCGAATTAGAGAAGATGTTCTGTAATTTGGATCGTTAAAACCCATCTTCATTAATTCGTCATACAGATTTTGTATGCTAGGTTTTAAACTGTAAATAGGTTGATGATTTGGTGCTAATTTTTTGAATAAATCAAAGTTTACTTTGTATGAACGTTTGTCTGGCAGTGCATCTGAGTTAATCGAAACTTTGCATCCGGGAACCACTTCTGCTACTACTTCAGCCAATTCTTTTACTTGATAGTTCCATTCGTTACTACCTGTGTTTACGGCAAGAAAATTGCCTCCATGTTCAGGTTTTCGAGCAACAGACCAATCAATTGCTCTTGCCATATCTAAGACATTAATAAGGGGTCTCCATGGAGAACCATCGCTTAAAATATCGATTCGCTTTGAAGCAACGGCTCCGGCTACAAAATCATTAACTACCAAATCAAGTCGCAATCTGTTGCTTGAGCCACATGCTGTAGCAAAACGATGACATGTTACTGTAAAATTGTCGTCGGCAATGGCCTCCAAATCTTTTTCTGCTGCAATTTTTGATCGCGCATAAGCAGTAAGCGGATTTAACGTGTCGGTTTCTACTTTTGATTTTCCAGCGGTGGCACCATAAACACTGCAACTCGAAGCAAAAACAAATGAACGCACACCTTTCTCTTTCGCGGCTAAAGCCATTTTTACAGCTGACTTATAGTTCACATCCATTGTTACGTTTTCAAATTTGTTTCCCATGGGATCATTGGAGATAGCAGCCAAATATACAATTGCATCTACTTCATTCAGCATGGTATCGTCAAAGTTTCTAACGTCACCAAAAATCTGTTGATTCAATTTGGTTTCCGGTAGGGTAGGCGGATTGGTTAAATATTGGGCAAAAAAACCGGTATCGTATCCAATTAATTCAGCATATGGATATGTCGCTCTAAGTTGACTTACTACACCTGGGCCTACATAACCCATATTTCCTGTGATAATTATTTTCATAGTATTTCGTTTAATTGATTTATATAAGTAATATTTTATATTTCTATAACGCCAGAAAATTATCCAGTTTGACCTAATATTAGTATTCTAGGTAAATACATTCAGTAATTCTTTACCATTCTTTGGTGTCTGAGAATCAGTCGATTTTTCCCATAACATCCATGGTGCAGCTCCTTTTTCAATTAGTCTTTCCAGATGTCTTTTATCTCTAGCAGTATCCATCGGTACCCAAAAATCGTGATGTTTAAAAGCAGTTAATTGTCTGTCTTTTGCAAGTCTTTCCAAAGGATCTCGCTCGAATACTGTCGAATCATCATCTATGTAGTTCATCACTTCAGGTTCGCAAACGAAAAAACCTCCATTTATCCATTGCCCGTCACCATCAAGTTTTTCCTGAAATTTTGTCACTTCATTATTCTGGTTCAATACCAGAGATCCCCATCTTCCTTCAGGCTGAACGGATGTCATGGTAGTCAGCTTATTACTTTGGCTATGGTACTCCAGTAATTCATTTATATTAATATTTGAAACACCGTCGCCATATGTAAGCATAAAACGTTCGTTATTAATATATTTAGAAGCTCGTTTAATTCTACCTCCGGTCATTGTGTCAATTCCGGTGTCAATTAGTGTAACTTTCCAAGGTTCCGAGTAGTTATTCAGAATTTGCATCTCGTTGTATTTCATATTGAAAGTTACATCCGATTGATGTAAATAATAATTGGCAAAATACTCTTTAATAACGTATCCTTTATATCCTAAAAGAATAACGAATTCGTTAAATCCATAATAGGAATAGATTTTCATTATATGCCACAATATTGGTTTGCCTCCAATTTCAACCATTGGTTTAGGTTTAAGTCCTGTTTCTTCAGATAAACGAGAACCTAATCCTCCAGCGAGAATAAGTACTTTCATATTTATATTTTTAAGGGTGAATAAGAAAACGCAATCAATACTCTTTAAAAGTTTAACAAGTTCAAGAACAATAGAACTCCATGTTTCAAATTATATCAAATTGTAATTTAATTATTGAATGAAGAGGTATTGATGTATGCGCTTGTTAGATTATTACTTAAGTGATTTTAATAAGTACGAATTGAACTTGTTTGTTTTTTCTGTGGTGTTACAATATTTTTCTGAGGCTCTATTACTCTAATTTCATCTTTAGCAATATTCGCATGTAAAGAATAGCCCATCATAGGAATACGAATTAGTATTCTAAATTTTCCGTTGAACTTAATGATTTCTCCTTGGACTCCTTTTAAAGGACCATACAACACCTCCGCTTTTGTGCCAGGAGCAATGCTTTCTTTGGTTATTGATACTTCTGTTTTATCTTGTTCTACAAAAATCTTAATATCCTCAATTTGTTTCTCAGGAATAGGTTGAGCCTTACCACCAAAACTGACATAACAAATAACACCTGGAACACTCAGGACATCAAAAAATTCTTTATAACTAACTTTTATAAATACATAACTTTTGAATAAGGGTTCCTCAATCCATTTTTTTCGATCACTCCAAATACGTAATGATTTTTGCAGTGGGAGATAGCAAGTTATATTTTGTTCGCTTAAACTTGTAACAATTTTCTTTTCTCTGTTGGTTTTGGTATATACTGCATACCAGTTGTACGATGGTTTTTCTAACTTCATTATGTGTGTTGTTTTGAATTTCACAATTAAATATATTCATGTCCATATAAATAGCGCTAGTAGCTATGAGGCTTCTATGGTTTTTTTTGAGTATCTAGTTTTGATTTTAATAATAAATTTTCCAAACTTAGATCAGCATACATACGTTTTAAACGGTCGTTTTCTTCTTTGAGTTTATTAATGATTAAAAGCTCATTTGAGGTATTTTTACCGTATTTGGCTCTCCAATTATAAAAAGTAGCCTGGCTTATTCCATTTTCTTCAATTATCAATTGAATGGATTTGCCATCTCTAT
>JBFFMG010000102.1:0-10249 GCA_041554215.1 Labilibaculum sp. | reverse complement strand
CTTTTAATGCATTAAAAGGCAGATATATGGCCTATGTTTCCAATATGGGTGCAGATGTGAATAAGGCCTTTAGTGATTCTGTATCAGTAACGTCTACTAATCACAATTCAAGAACAATTCTGTTTAACACAGATTTGATTGATAAATTGGATTTTGAAACCATGAAACGCATTTATCAGGAGCGATTTATTGATGCCAGCGACTTTACATTTGTTTTTGTAGGAAACATTGATGCTGAGGAAGCAAAACCAATGATTGAAGCCTATTTAGGAAGTATTAAGGATATCGACCGTGAGGATAATTGGAAAGACAATGGTGTTGATTATCCTGAAAAAGATACTTACAACCATTTTGACAGAGAAATGGAGACTCCAAAAACAACAATCCATATTGATTTTCATGGAGATATTAAATATTCAAAAGAAAATTCAATCATGATGGATGTCGTTGCCAAACTTTTAGATAAGCGATATCTTGAGATAATTCGTGAAAAAGAAGGCGGATCTTATGGTGTAAGAGTTGGTGCTTCGGTAAGTAAATTTCCTCGAGAAGAATATAAATTAGTAGTTCGTTTTGATACCGATCCTGCTAAGGCTGAAAAATTAAAAGGAATTGTTTATAGTGAGATTCAGGCTCTTTTTAACGAAGGTGTTAAAGAAGATGATTTACACGAAACAAAAGAAAATTTCATTAAGGAGCGTCAGGAGAACCTTCGCAAAAATGGATATTGGTTAAATGCAATTAATCGTCACTATGTGTACGAAGAAGGCATGATGAGTACTGAAGCTTATGAAAGTATGATAAACTCAATAACTAAAGAAAAAGTGGAGCTATTTGCTAAGAAATATTTTGCAACACCTGCAAAAATTGAAGTGGTAATGTCTCCAATGAAAAAGGCAATCTAATTTAATTGCCAGTTGATAAAGCAAAACGGATGCTCAGTATTGGGCATCCGTTTTTTATTTTATTTGAAAGATAATGTAAAAGTGTGTTTTAATTTTTACTGATTTTTATCTCCAACCATTTCTCCAAACTTGTTAAAATTTCCTTTCTCATTTCGTCAGGAAAGCTATTGATTCTTGTTTTGTGTGAACCTTCAGGATTGATGAATTTTTTACAGTTAGTGTTTCCATTTAAATTAACTTGTGTTGCCGACCATGTATCGTATTCACCATAAATAAATAGCATTTTCTCGGCATCCGTTTGTAGCCACTTGTTGATTTTGATCATGGATGAGGCATCGAATTCACGAATGGGTTCATTTGGAAAAACATGATCGAAGGTTAAATCTTTTTTGTAATTCAGGTACTGTTTAAATGGAGCTATTTCATAACAGTACATTCCAATTTCACTTAATGCCTGATGATAAAAAGCTAAACTTGGTTTTAGGCTTATCTCATCGAAAAAATCCATTCCAGATACTTTAATCAAATGAGCAAAAAGCTCTTCCACACTCGAATTTTCATCAGGAATGTTATAAAAGGTGATGCCTCCCCATTGCCAATAAGCGAAGGAATATTCAAGAATACTTAAGTCAAGTGCTTTTTCCAAGCCCATTGAGAATGAATACTTCTTTTCTTTTGCATGAGCATCAGCAAGCGGAAGTAGCTTTTCTTTATTTTTGAAGCAAGCCAACTGAAATTGGTAAATTTTGTCCCTTGTCTTTTCATTGCCAACATTTGCCAGATGTTTCTGGATTCGAGAATCTTCCCGAGCCAGATTGTGAGGTGCAACATAGGGAACACTTACATCAACATCATTTGGATAAAAATATCTGTGATAGATTGTTGTTTGTCCTCCTTTGCTGATTCCTGTTGATATCCATTTAGTCTGATATATCTTTTTCAAAGCCTGAATTACAACATGCTGATCGGCAGCAGCTTGTTTGATATTCAGGTATTTCCAGTTCAGACTATCAGGACGCGAATTGTTAAAGTAGCGATGCTCAATGGTAAGCTGATTGGCATTAAGTAATTTACTCAATTCACCTGCTTTTTCAGTCCAGATATTGTAGCCTTGAATTTCAACAACCATAGGATTTTCAAAAGCATGATGACCTAATAAGACTCTCTGCTTAAAAGTACCCAATTCAGGATTTTCATGGTCAATTGGTTGTGTGAACCACATTTCGTAATAGGCTGCGAAAGTTGTATCTCCCTGTATTTTTTCTACTGTAACACCAGGTAAATCTTTCAATCTGCCTTCAAGATTTTTTGTTTGTATGCATGATACGCTGCCTACCAAAAGCAAGGTAAGTAATAGGTTTGTGATGTATTTTATTTTCATTGATGAGTCGTTTACTGGAATGTGAATGCTAGTTATGCTTCATATAGTGAGTTAAATCACGTTAGATTCGTTCTTTTTCCACATCTGCAATGCTTTTAGGAATTGGTTTTCCCAACAAGCGTGCATCATCTGTTGTAATTAAAAAGTCTTCTTCATTACGGCAACCACCAAAGTTTTTGTACTGTTCTACTTTATCGTAATTAATGAATTGCTCGAATCGTTTTTCCGCTTTCCACATGTCTATCAATTCAGGAATAAAATAGATTCCTGGTTCGATTGTTAATACAAATCCCGGTTCAAGTTCTCTTCCCAATCGCAAGGATTTTAATCCGAATTGAGTGCTTTTTGCTTTACCATTATATCCAACACAAACTTCCCCCAAATTTTCCATGTCGTGAACATCCATTCCCATCATATGACCTGTTCCGCATTGGAAAAACAGTGCATGGGCACCTTGTTGGATTGCATCTTCGAGGTTCCCTTTCATGAAACCCAATTCCTTCATTCCTTCAGCTACAGTTCGACAAGCGGCAAGATGAACATCTTTGAAGCTAATACCTGGTTTTAATTTTTCAATTGCTGAATTATGAGCATTTAAAGAAATCTGATAAATTTCTTTTTGGCGACTAGTAAAGGTTTTATCAACAGGGAAAGTACTCGACATGTCACCAGCATAATGCATTCCATTTTCTGCACCACAATCAAGTAAAAGCATATCGCCGCTTTTCAATGTGTTTCCGTGGTAATGATTATGAAGAGTTTGTCCGTTAATTGTTGCAATTACCGGAAATGATAATTGCCCACCAGCAGCAATTGCAACTTGTTGAACTGCTGCCGCAATTTCCGATTCTTTCATACCCGGTCGAGCCATTCGCATAGCAGCAAGATGCATGTCTGCAGTAATGTTTACAGCCTCTTCTATTTGAATAATTTCTTCATTAGACTTGTAGTTTCTTTGATTTACTACGGCTTGAATAAATGGTAGCGATGCATTTTTTGATGCAAGATTTGGATGTATTTGTATTAAATCCAGTAGTTTGATTTGATGTTCTGGTCGGTAAGGAGGCAGGTGATGAATCGTTCTGGCTTTTACTGCAGCCTTGTCAAGATAGGTTTTTAAATCAGACATTGGAGAAGTTTCATGAATACCAACAGCTTCACTCTTTTCCTTAATTGTTGGTTGCGAACCCATCCAAACAATATGGTCAATTGTCAATTCATCGCCGAAAATTATTTCACGATTTTCATCGATATCAATAATGGCATTTAGTCCGGCATAATCGGATCCAAAGAAATATAGGAAAGTACTATCCTGACGAAAATGATAGGTATTGTCGGCATAATTCATTCCACATTCATCGTTACCAAGAAAAAGGAGAATTCCTGATTTAACTTCAGCCTTAAGCTTATTTCTTCTGTTAATGTAAGTTTCTTTTGAGAACATATTGAGGAGTTTTGGGTTTGTTAATGGCATGGCGTAGTAAGTCAACTTACGCGTGAATTAATAATCACTAAATTGATGTGGCTCATCTATTCAACAAGGAAACTTTTAAGTTAGGTCTGTTGAAATACAAGAATCCCAGAAAAGAACAAAGTCTTTTAAAAATTTAGAGAACAAAATAAGTTGTGAAAGGGGAATTGGGCAGATTTAACAAATCCAACATTCGTACAAACCTTTGTACGAGCAGTTGTAGAGAAGTATGAATTTGTTAAAGTAAAACATTCTAAATAAATAGTTAGTTGAGAGGTAAAAGTATGAAAAAATAGACGATATATTTTGCTTATCTATTTTAAAATGAGTTTAAACTAAAAGTAGTTAATCTCTCGATATCATTTGCTGCTTATAAGAATTGAAGAATTAAAGGTACAATTACAGGAACAAGTACTGTTAATACAATACCACTAAATACAGCAATAATAGCGTACTCTTTTCCTGAATAACGTACGATAATTGGTAGGGTTGTATCCATTGCGGTTGCGCCACCCGAAGCAATCCCAGCTAGTTTCCCAAAGTATTTAACAAATAAAGGAGTTGCTAAAAGCGTTAAGATTTCCCGAATGATGTTCGACAGAAGGGCAATAACTCCTAAGGTGTCGCTATGAAATTCTGTAATCATTACGCTCGATAGACTGTAGTAGCCAAAGCCAGCACCGACAGCCATCGCTTCACCAATATTAATATCAGAAAGCAGAGCTGAAAATGCCGAAACGCCAAGTAAGGAACCCGCTATAACTGAAATGGGAACCAGTACAATCTTAATGTTGATTTCACGAATTACTTTCCATGAGTTGCGATCGGTTCCAATGCCAATTCCAACCAAAAGCATGAGAAGATAAAGAGCATAAATGCTAAAGTCAGATTCTAAAACGCTTTCTGGAAGAAAGCGTGTGAGTCCTAGAATTAATCCCAGTACAAAAAAACCAAGTATGATTAAGCTGCCTTTCATTTTCGCGTTATTTCTTTTTGAAAAATAGATTGTAAGTAAAATATGCACAAATTAATGATCCGAGAAGGGCGCCAATTGAGAGAACTAAAGCTTGGATTCCTATCGAATCTAGATTGTTTATGATTTTGTTATTTGTTCCAACACCAATGCCCAACAGGAAAAGTAGTAGGAAGATTGAAAATGAAGTTAAAGCACTTACAATCTTAATAATTTTAGGGCGATTGCCAATTAAAAGACCAATTCCGATTCCTAAAACCATTATGGCGAGAACAATGATGATATCAGTTAGCATAGTTGTGCTTATCTTATTAAATTCAAGTTTAAAATCTGAAGTCACAATATTAGTTTTTTCTTTCAGATAATAAAATTGTAGTTACAGATAGTTTCCTTTTTTTTGAAGCGAGACTTTATTGGGATTCCGATATTTTAGTCAAGAAAAAAGGCTGAATCTTTCGAAACAGCCTCTGTAATATTTTATCAGAAAATAAGTTTGTAGTTTGTCTGATGTTGGTAAACTTCGCCAGGTTTTAACCAGCCATGTTTAAAGTTCTTATGATTTGGAGCATCAGGATATCCTTGAGCTTCCAGAGCAACTCCGGAGAATGGTCCGAATTTTCCTGCGGCAATATATTTTCCAGTATATACCTGTAATCCGGGAAATGTTGTTGCAACCTCCATTGTTACTAAACCATCTTTATCGGAAAGTTCAGCTACTTTTCTAGGAATTTCGGTTGATTCTCCAAAAGCATAGCAATCGTCGTAGTTCTCGATATCTTCAATGTCTCTTTCGATTGTTTTTTTTGTTTGAAAGTCGAAAAGAGTTTTTCTGATATCGTATAATTTACCACTAGGAATTAAAAAATCATCCGATTCTAAAATGAAGGTCGTATCAACCTGAAGTTGATGATCGAGAATGCTTTCAAAATTGTTTGATAAGTTAAAATAAGAGTGCTGAGTTAAATTGATTGGAGTTGTTTTATCGGTTACTGCCTTGTAATGAATCTGTAGCTCATTATCATCTGTGAGTTTATAAATTACTTCGGTGCTTAAATTGCCAGGGAAATTTTCTTCTCCATCAGGACTCAGGTAACTTAATTTTAAATCTTCATTATTAATGACCTCAGCTCTCCATACTTTTCTGTCGAATCCGATATTACCACCATGTAAATGATGCATTCCATGATTGCAGGGAAGTTGGATTTCTTGTTCATCAAGGGTAACTAAGCCTTTATTGATGCGATTTCCAAAACGACCAATTAAAGCTCCAAAATAAGGATAGTTGCTTAGGTATTCGTCATTTGTGTATTCTTCAAGAGTATTAAAACCTAGAACAATATCTCTTTCTTCATTGGGTAAAGGAAGAGTAAAAGACGTTAAAATTCCACCATAATTGGTGATTTTTGCAGTTAGTCCATTTTTATTTCGCAGGGTGTATAGTTGTACTTTTTCTCCATCACGAGTCAATCCAAAATCAATTACATCTATCATTTAATAATTTATTAGTTTTTAATCAGTAGCTCGAAAGTAAAACAATTTATTCACTTTCCATTTCCGAAGTTGAATATTTAAATTGTGTTTTGAACTAAATGTTAATCAGGAATGTGGGATTTGTTTGATATGGTCAATATCAAATTAAATAACTTTTCAATTAAAGTATCACTATACCTTCAATTTTTTGAGCACTGATGTAGATATCAATTATTGCATCAGCCGATTCCATAGTTTGTTTAACGGTAATTCCAATGAATTTTAAATCTTTTGACGTTTTAAAAGCAAATTCCGTTTTAGGCGGGAAAAGTTGCTTTATGGTATTTACTTTTTCATCAGAATTAGGAATGATAAATTTAAACATGTACAATGATGGCCATGTTAATGACTCCATTAATTGATATCTAAGTTTGCTGTATTTTTCTTGTTCCATTGTAGTATTCAAATAAATTAGGAGCACAAAAGTCGGAATTATTTTTTAAACCACCTTTTGTAAGTCTTACTATTTTGATATAAGAATAAAACTTCAGATTTGTTTCATTTATTGCTTTAATTAAAGGAATTGTGAATTTTTTGTTAAAATAATTTTATCGCTCATAAAACTATTAAAGATGATTATCTTTGAAAGTTACCATATATAGATATTAAATTTTATTCTAAAAAATACCACTAACTTAAATATCAATGAAGAGAAAAGTAATTATTGTTTTGCTGGCTTTAGCAACATTAGCTGTTGGTTTTATAGGCATGGAAGGCTTAAGCAGTTTAAAAAAAGCTCCGAAAAAGAATTTAGATGAAAAAAAGTTACCCTTTGTTAAGGTGGAGGCTGTAAATTATCATGAACTTTCTTCTCCTATTCTTGAGAAGGGAAGATTGGCTTCTAATTTGGAAGTGAATTTAAGTTCGGAAGTTGCTGGTCGCATTGTTGAGACAGGAGTTCCTTTAAAGGTGGGGCAGAAGTTTAAAAAAGGACAATTGTTGATTCGTATTTACGAGGAAGATGCAAAAATGGATTTGCGTGCTCAAAAAAGTCGATTCTTGAATAAGCTTGCTGAAAATTTGCCAGATATAAAAGTAGATTACGCTGATAATTTTGAGGTGTGGATGGCATTTTTTAATGCCATTAATTTGGAGGAAAGTATTCCTGAATTGCCAAACTTGAAGTCCGATCAGGAAAAAGTATTTATGGCAAGCAGAAATATTTTAGGCGACTATTATGCCATTAAGAGTTCTGAAGTTAAATTAGATAAAAGGAAAATATACGCACCATTTGATGGTTCTTATGTAGAGGTAAATACGCAGATTGGATCGGTTGCTGGAATGGGATCGAAACTTGCTGGCATTATCCAATCAAATAATTTAGAACTGCAAGTTCCTATTGAGTCGAAGGAAATTTCATGGTTGACATTGAATGAGAAAGTTGATATTTTAGATTCTAGTGGAGAAGTTATCTTTACAGGGAAGTTAGTGCGTAAGTCTGATTTTGTTGATCAGGGGACACAATCTATTTCTGTTTTTGTTAAGTTGGAGAACACGAATGGGAAGGAATTGTACCAAGGACAGTTTTTAACTGCTCGTTTTAATGGTAAAATGATTGATAATGTGATGGAAATTCCTAGAAACGCTGTTTTTAGTTCAAATAAAGTATTTGTTGTTGAGGGAGGTATCCTAAAAGAAAAAGTAATTAATGTTGTGAGACGCAATGAGAATACTTTGGTTTTTAATGGATTGAAAGAGGGGGAGATATTAGTTGTAGAACCTCCTGTAAAAGCTACAGAAAACATGCAGGTACAAATTCAGAAATAGCGTAAAATGAGAAATATAATATCACAATTTGTAAGATATCCGTTTTACGGAAAAATGATTATTGCAGTGGTACTTATTGCAGGATTAGTTTCTTTAGGATTTATGAAGAAATCATTTTTCCCTGAAACTGAATCTAAGATAATTACCGTTTCCATGGTGTTTCCGGGAGCTTCACCTAAGGAGGTGGAGGAAGGCATAACCTCGCGAATAGAGGATGCTGTAAGAGGAATTGTTGGAATTAAGGAAATGAATTCTGTTTCGTCGGAAGGCTTTGCCAGATTAACAATTACCACCACTGGAGATTATGATTTGGATGAAACATTAGCCGATGTAAAGAACGCGGTTGATGGGATACCAACTTTTCCTTCGGGAGCCGAAAAAGCTGTTATTGCTAAGCGAAGAGCAACAACACCAGCAATTCGAATGTCGGTTACCGGTGATACGGATTTAATAAGTTTAAAAAAATATGCAGATATCATCTATGATGATTTGATGCGCTCAAAGGTCATGTCGCAAATATCTCTTTCTGGTTTTCCAAATTTGGAATTGTCAGTAGAGGTGAAAGAGGATGATTTACGGCGTTACAATCTCACATTTAGTGAGATATCTATGGCGATAGCCAATAATAATATTGATATTTCGGGAGGAGCAATTAAGAATGAGGTTGAGGAGATTTTAATTCGATCACGAAATCGTTCTATCAATCCGGAGCAAATTGGCGAAATTATATTGAAAGCAAATCCCGATGGAAGTTACATTCGAATTAGTGATGTAGCGAATATTCATTTTCAGTTTCAGGATGTGCCAAATGCAACCTTTGTCAATAAAAACCCTGCAATTTCCATTATGGTAAATAAGCTGAATGAGGAGGATTTGGAGGAAATATCAGAATATTGTAATAAATATGCCAAAGAGTTTAATGAAAAATACGATGATGCAACTTTAGAAATTGGTTTTGACTTTGTTAGTTTATTGCAATCAAGATTAAGCTTGCTATATAAAAATGGCGGTTATGGATTGTTGTTGGTAATTATTTCACTGGCACTTTTTCTTAGCTTTCGATTATCTCTTTGGGTTGCATGGGGAATTCCTGCATCTTTTTTAGGAATGTTTATTATTGCCAACCTAATGGGAGTTACTATTAATATGATTTCCCTTTTCGGGATGATTCTAATTATTGGTATTCTGGTAGATGATGGAATTGTGATTGGGGAAAATATTTATTCACATTTCGAGAGTGGTAAAAGTCCTAGAAGGGCTGCGATTGATGGAACAATGGAAGTTGTTCCTGCTGTTTTGACTTCGGTAACTACAACAATGGTTGCTTTTTCGCCACTTCTTCTTGTTACGGGGAATATGGAATTTTTATACGAAATGGCATTCGTGGTGGTGGCATGTTTAAGTATGTCTCTTTTCGAAAGTTTGTTTGTATTGCCAAGTCATGTTGGAAACGAGAAAGTATTGAACCGAATTAGAAAAGATAACTTTTTTAATCGTTTTAGAGGAAAAATAGAAAAAGGTATATCATACATAAGGGATCGTGTTTATGCAGGAACATTGGAGCGGGTAGTTCGTTGGAGATGGTTTGTTGTTTTTATTCCCGTAGCTCTTTTCTTTATCACTATGGGTTTGTTTAAAGGTGGATTTATTCAAAGCACATTTTTTCCAAATGTTGCTTTTGACACTTTCTCTATGAACATTGCTTATAAACCAGGAAGCAACAAGGAGATTACAATTGCACGATTAAAGAAATTTGAAAATGCTGTTTGGGAGGTGAATGATGAATTAATGAAAGAATTTCAGGATACTTCAGATTTCATTAAATACACAAGTCTTTCTACTGGGAATGCCTTTGGCGGACAGGAAGTTGGACCTCATGCAGGTAATCTATCTGTAACACTTCGGGATATGGAAGGAGCTCCTGTTTCCAGTTTCGATATTTCGGGTCGAGTAAAAGAAAAGTTAGGAGATGTTTCCGATCTTGAGAAATTTACGATTGGAGCCAATAACCGTTGGGGAGCTCCTGTTTCGATTAGCTTGCTGGGAAATGATTTGGAGGAGCTTAATCAGGCCAATGATTATTTTCAAGCTGAATTAAGAAAAATGTCATCCTTATATAATATTAACGATAACAATCCATTGGGTAGCCGGGAGGTGAGGCTGAAATTAAAAGATAAAGCCTATTATTTGGGAATGAATTTAAGTTCCATTACAGCTCAGAT
>JBFFMG010000101.1:0-10260 GCA_041554215.1 Labilibaculum sp. | reverse complement strand
GATGGGAACTAGATCATCATCGGAATTAATTTGAGGTTCATAAGTAACGTATCCATTTTCATCACGAACTAAAACATCCAGATAAAAAGAAGAATCCAATTTAGGATTAACAACATCAATTATTCCGTAAACCCAATTATCCTGATAATCGGCGCGGTACTTCAATTCATAAGTTACCGGCACACCGGTATTGTAACGCTCCATTACCCATAAATCTCCATACAAATCGGCTTGGTCAACTTCGGTTTGCTTTCCTCCTTTTTTCAGAACAAGATTTTCATTCTGTCCATTTTGTTCAGGCTCAAGATATTCATCCTGACAAGACGAAAAAAAAGCAACTCCTATGATCAATAAGATCACAAAAGGTGTTTTTAATAATTTTTTCATGGTTTAAGGTTTTAAAAGTGAATTTAAACTACTTATAGTATAATAAATGAGAGAAGTGATATGATACATTAAGTTAGCTAAAGCAGTTATGATCTTCAATCCTCATTATGTCCATTTTTCCTTATCGTTATGCTCATGTCCAATCAACAAAACAACACAAACAATCATTATAACAACTAGCTAATTTTAAGTATGTTGATTAAATTTCATTTTTCTTTTAAAAAAAACACGTAACTTGATAATACAATCTAGAAACATGCAACAGGAAAAATCAATCAACATATTGGTATCCTACGATCAATGTATGGTAGCTGAGGGTTTGGAAGCAATTTTATCCAAGCGCAAAAATTTCATCTTAAGTAGTTTAAGAAAAAACAACATCAATCTTCATCTAACAATAAGTGCAGAGCAACCCGATTTATTAATTACTGAGTTTTCTAATATCACTAAACGGAGTATCGATTACTTATTTCAATTGCATAAAACCTTGCCTAAATTGAAAATTCTGGTAGTATCTGACTTGCCTCCACACGAATTTCTAAAATCCATTATGAATTCCATAGATGGCTACTTAATTCGCACATGCTCTTCGGATAAATTAGTTTTGGCTATTGAAGAAATTATGACAACCGGAAAGTATATTTGCTCACAACTGATTCCTGTTCTTATTGAGGAGGATTCGCAAAATAATCATCAGATTGAACTCACAGAGCGTGAAAAGGAAATTCTATCGCAATTATTTATTGCTAAAGACAATCTAGAAATTGCAGAAACGCTAAACATCAGTCAAACAACTGTTCGAACTCATTTAAAAAATATCCGCAATAAATTTGGTGATATCAACCAAATTCAAATGATGCACTATGCGTGCAATAAAAGCTTGCATAAAGACAAGCGTATCCCTTTATGCCCGAACTGTAGATTTTTCTGTAAAAAATTGAACAATTAAAAGTCAACAACAATTCCAATTGTTGGAATCAGGCTTCCATCCTCTTGAGCAACCTGCACTAGATTTCTCGGATTCGTAACATTTCCCTGATCATCTCTTTCAAGAACAAATTCTGGAGATTCAGGAGAATTACGCATTAACAAGTTCTGGATTTCTAAAAATAAATCCAACGAAAGCTTTTTAAAATTCCACTTCTTATCCACACGCACATCCAATTGGCTAAATACACCTAATTTTTGCTCACCCAGTTTGCTGTAATCCAAAACAACATCTGGATAACGAATGGTGGTTTCATTTATATTTACAGGAACAATTGGCGTTTTTCCAGCAAAACGATAACGCGCACTTATCTCCCAATTTTTATTGAGTTTGTATCCTCCTGTAAAAGATACTAAATGACGACTATCCCACACCGATGGTAAATACTTGCTTCTGTCGAATCCGGTAAACTCGCTGTAGAAAAAGGTGTAGGAGAAAATCCCATAAAAACGATGACTTAGCTTTTGCTGAAAAAGAAATTCCAGGCCATACGATCGTCCTTTGCCAACCGATTTTACCTCCTCGTTTCCCAGCACGTTAAAATCGGCTCCCTTGTTGGCCAATGAGACTTGATCGCGCACTGAAACAGGATAATCTTCGTAACGTTTGTAAAACCCTTCCACACTTATATTGGAAGCGGGTCCAAGAATTCGCTCCAATCCCAAAACGTAATGATCACTTCTGGTATAATCCACATCTTTATTTAGAAACACATCATTTTCTTTGTATCCTAGAATGGTATATGGCGGAAGTTTATAGTATCGTCCTACACTTGCGTTGATTTTCCAATCGTCGGCAAATTCGTACCCCAAAGCCACACGTGGTGAAAAAGTAGCCAATAAATCATTCCCTTGTGTAAAACTATCGCCATCAGTTCTAAAACCAAATGAGAAATCAAGTTTCTGATCGAAAAACGATTTTGTGACATTCGCAAAAAGTCCATACTTCAAAAAGTCCATTTCTGTATTGTATTGAAATCCTTCATTCAAATCAACAGTCTCATTTTTATAGTCACTTCGCTGGGCATTAAAACCTCCTGCAAACTTCCAATCCTTTGCAAAATAGGTCAGGCTGTAACGTAACTTGGTTTCCATTTCACGTGAATCATTCTTAAAATAAAGATCGGTTTGATTTTTATTATCGCCATATCTCGAAAAATCATTTATCAGCAAGTTGTTACTAATGGTGGTTTGCATGAAACCTCGTCCATTTTTAAAACGATTTTTCCAACTTAATCCAATGGTGTTGGTTTGCTGTTCAATAAACGGCGCCTGGTCTAATGTCGATTGTTCATTCTCATCAATTGTCCCTGATGCATCAATAGCAAAATCATCTACCGATCCTACTCCAATTAAATTCAGCGTATTATACTTATCTATCTTATGAGTGATTTTGTATTGATAATCCCAATAATCGGGACGAATTGGCAAACCAATCATTTTAAATAAAAACTGTAAATACGACCGTCGTGCTGAAATGATGTAGGAAGTTTTACTTTCTTCCCTATTGCCCTTGAAAAGTGGACCTTCATGCGTAAGCGCTGCCTCGCTGGCACTCAAACGGAAATTGGTATTGTGTTTTCTATTATTTCCTTGGCGTTGATCGAACTGCAAAACTCCCGATAACGGATTGTCATACTGACTAGCAAACGCAGAAGTGGCAAGTGTTACATTATCGATAAACGACACGTTTAAAATCCCCACCGGACCACCCGAGCTGCCTTGAGTGCTAAAGTGATTGATGTTGGGAATTTCTACTCCATCTAAATAATAAACCGATTCGTTAGGAGCACCTCCTCGAATAATCAAATCGTTACGAAAACCGCCAGGCGATGGGGAAATTCCCGGGAGAGATTGTGCTACCCGAACCACATCGTTATTTCCTCCCGGATAGGTCGCAATTTCTACCGCACTTAAAGTTTGAGTGGAAAGTGGCGTTTCCCGTGGCCGTGTTACTTTATTTTTATTGGTAATAATTACTTCGGATAAATTTTTGCTTTGCTCCAAAAGAGTAAAGTTATACAATTGATTCCCTACCGACTTTACCTCAATATTGTAACGCGTTTGGCCATCGTAACCTAAATAGCTTACTACTAAATTGTAGGTTTCTGGTTTTACATTCCTAATGCTGTAATATCCATTTTGATCGGTTGTAGCGCCTTGTGTCGTGTTTTCGAGATACACCGAAGCTCCAATTAAAGGAAGATCGGTTTTGTCTTTTACATATCCAGTAATTTCGGTAGTTACCTGAGCATAGGCCTGGATATTCATTAAAATAAAGAGGAATATGAAAAGTTTCTTCATTTCACAAAAGAATTTAACTAGTTATTATTAGTGTCACAACAGATAAGCACTGTACTTTGTTCGTGAACAAACAATAAATTTAACCCAATTGCCCTTCACCCATCTAAAGTTATATGATTTATTGAATTTCTGAAGTCGATGGAACACTTATTACGGCAAACTCATAAAAAATGAGGGACTTACTGCATGTAAGTCCCTCATTAAATGTCTACTTTACTATTTTATTTTTCTGCAGGAGTCATGGTTACTTTAGCAACATCGGCCTTCTTGAAGATTTTCTTTGCGAATTTCTGAACTTGTTTATCAGAAACTTCTTCTACCATTTCACGATATTCTTCACCACTCATAATATCTTCACTACTCATAAGGCTGTGAACAAGGTTTCCCAACCAAAAACGATTGGTAATTTCACTTTCACTTCTCTTTTTAAGCATGTTCTGTTTGATGCTTTCCAGATCGACTTTAACAGGTCCTTTCTTTGCCAGTTCGTCCATTTGCTGAATAATAATCTTGCTCAGGTGTTCTTCCTTTTTAGGATCGCAATCGAAACTGATTTTAATTTTAAAATTTTCATACGGAATTTTTGAGCTGGATGGACGAACAGAAACACCATAGCTTCCTCCCTCCGACTCGCGAACTGTTTCCAGATAACGCTTGTTTAGCAACTCACAAATCATTTTAACCATTAACCTATTCTCTGGATTATAAGTTAATTCTCCATTCAATTCATAATACACTGTGGCTTTTGGTGTTTCCATTTCGCGTACGAAGCTGTTCTCAAATTTTCCTTTAGGAGCGCGAATACCATGATCTACATATTTTTCGTGAGAAGCTTTTGTCCTTAGGCTACCCAGATATTTTTCGAGCAAGGGCAAGGCTATTTCTTCATCGATATTTCCAACAAAAACGAAGGTAAAATCACCAGCATCGGCAAATCGGTCACGATAAATGGCCTGAACCTTTTCATAATCGATTCCTTCAATAAACTTTTCGTTAAAAAGCAGAACACGCGGATGATGATTTGTTGTACTCACGCTTATAGAATCGTTCATGGCTTTGCTGTTATCAGCTTTCATGTTTGCTAATAAATTCTGATGGTAGGATCGCTGATTCTCAAATGCTGATGCATCGAAACGAGGCTGTTCAAAATGAAGCCAAATTAATTGCATCATTGTTTCCAAATCGCTTACCGATGATGAAGCTTGAATTCCTTCGTTATAGGCTCCCAGGTAAGGTGAAACACTTACCAATTTACCGGCCAGTTTTTTGCGTAACTGAATCGCATTAAATTCTCCCAAGCCGGAATCACCCACCAAAGCTGCTGCAAAATCGGCGGAGACCAAGTCTGATTGCGGTAAAAGAGAAGTTCCTCCAAAGCTAAAAGCACTCATGCTAATCTCATCCTTATTAAAATCGGTTGGCAAAAGAATAAAACGAATGCCATTACTCAACACATATCCTTTAGCCAAAGTGTTTTTAATTTCAAAATGATTCATAATCTTTCCGCTTACCAATGAATCTGATACCAAGGCATTCCCTCCTGTATCATCCTGATAATCTTCGATATTTGCTTGGCTAACCTGTGCAATAATTTCATCGAACTCTTCTTCGGCAAGATATTCTGTTTCTTCCTTATCGGGACCAGTTACCGTCAACACGCGATTTTCTAGTGATAGTAAGCTTTTCGCCAAGCTATTTATGTCCTTTAAGCTGATTTGTTCGATCAATGCTTTTGCAGTACTGCACTCTACCCCAATGCTGGTAACTGGTTCTGCTTTTAGAAAATGCTGTTGCAGATTTTTTGCCCATTGATCATTGCTGATTTTTGCTCGTTCCAAATAGTAACTCTCGTAACTTCGTAACCATTCCTTTTTAGTTCTTGCCAACTCCGATGCCGAAAAACCAAAACGGTTCACGCGCTCTACTTCGGTCATCAACTGAGTAAAAGCCTTAGCGGTCTGATTCTCCTTAGGCAATATTCGCAAGTAAGAAGCTGTTTGAAGTCGACCCAAAGAGGTGAATCCTGCCTGCATCGATAAATTGGCCGAACTCGTATCCTGCAACAACTCACTAAAACGTTTCTTCAACATCGAAGAATACATGGATTGAACAAAATTCCTTTTCTGATAATTTTCGTCCTTAACTTCAGACTCATTCTTTTTGTAGTAAAGTGTTATCTGTGTGGCATTCGCCTCTTTATCTTTTGCTTGGCAAAAAAGGGCTTCTTTGTGACTGGGAATATGCTCGTAAAGTCGTGGTGCAGCATTTTTCTGCAAAGGGATACTTGCAAACAAAGCCTTCACCTTCTGCTCCAATTCTTCCACATTCAAATCGCCAACCACTACAACAGCCTGCAAATCGGGACGATACCATTTATGATAGTAATCGCGAAGTGTTTGGTGCGAGAAATTGTTGATCACATCCAAATCGCCAATTACATCGCGCTTTGCATATTTCGATCCGTAATAGATAAAATGAGCAGTCTGATCCCTCAATCTCTTCTTTACATTTCTTCGTGTGCGCCACTCTTCGCGAATGACTCCCCGCTCCGAATCAATTTCCTTTTCGTTCAGGCTTATGTATCCCGACCAATCGTGCAATACCAGCAAACAAGAATCTATTAATCCGCTGTTGGTAACTGGAACATCGCTAATATTATATACCGTTTCATCCTGAGATGTGTAGGCATTGATATTGTAGCCAAACTTAACGCCATACTTTTCCAAGTAATTGATAATTCCTTTATCCAGAAAATTTTGAGTTCCATTAAAAGCCATGTGCTCCAAAAAATGAGCCAATCCATTTTGATTGTCCTCTTCGAGAATGGCACCCACATTTTGCACAAAATAAAAGCTTGCGCGTTCTTTAGGTTCCTCATTATGCAACAAATAGTAGCTCATGCCATTTTCCAATTTTCCATAACGCACATTTTCGTTTAAAGGAATTGTTGTTGTAAATTGGGCAAAACCAAAACTAATTTTAAAGCACAGTGCAATACATACACCTATCATTTTATATTTCATTTTTGTATTTTTTAGCACAATTAATCCTGCTGAATCATTACTGTAATTCAACACCTTACTCTTATTTATTTTTACGTTTGGAAGAACAACGCCAATGTTCTTGACTAATTGCTGTTTTTTCATCCTCACTTAAACCATCAATCAAATCTACTTTATCATGAAAGGAGAGATGATCCAATGATCTTATTGGACATTCCTCGATTCTCTCGCCTGCCGGACAGGAATATAGAATTCCGTAAATTGTTAATTCGCTCATAATAGCTAACTAGAAATAATATTCTTGAGTAAAAACACACTCCTGTATGTTATTCTGATGATAAAAATAATGCAGAGAATCATCAATTTTTAGCCACACTACTACCTAAAAATGAGTCGTTCTCTGCATCACAATCACTAACTAAAAGTTTTATTTCTTATTTCATTAATCAACATTAAAAAGAATGAGAATTTTTCCTTTTTATTTTCCATAAATCTCATACATTTTCAACGCGTCTTCCCATGTTTTAATATTAAATTTTGATTTTTCAGTTGAAAGGCTTGCTTTTGTAACAAATTCAGGATCTGTTATTTCCAATGAATCCAATTGTGCATTTCCACTTAGATAAATATTTTTCCCTATGGTAAAGATCGATTCAGAAACTCCTATCTCTTCACCTTTATTAATCACTAAATAATATCGTTGATCCTTAATTTCTACTTTTTCTTTTAATCTATTCAAAGCTGTATTCATCATTTGAGCCCCAACTTTTTGCTGCTTGTCTGGAGCACTCTTTAATTTCTCAAAGTCAACATTGATAAAAAAGAAATATTTTGATCGTTCATACTTATGAACTGCAGCAAATAGTTTTTTGGCTGAACTTCCGGAAATCAAAACAGAATCGCGATGATATTTAGCAAACAATCGATCCTTAACCTCTTTAATCACCACGTTTTTAACAGGACTAACAACAGAATCACATTTTAGAAACTCTAAAAAATAATACGGACGTTCGAACCCATATTTTATTGATTCTTCCTTTGCCTCTTTGGGTGCTAACATCAAATTTTTTCCCAATTGATACCACGAATAGTTATCGGCATAAAAGCGGTCATTAGCAATTCTCTCCTCTTTTATTTGCTCAAGTTTTTCATTAGAAGTGTGTGAAAGCATCGAAGAGTCACTTTCTCCAAAAGTATAATTGTCAATCTCCGCATCAACATTAGCCTTAAACTTGGCAATGTACTGTTCATGATTGTATGAATTACAAGCCGTAAAAAATAAGAGTATTCCAATAACTAATCGTGAAACTTTCATATTTGTATATTTTACTTTATTTCTTGTTACTTTCTCCTTTATTCTTGCAACTTATTACTTGTCTTCCTTAGACACTGACAGGTTAAAAAAAACGATGTCAGGTCTTGTTCCTTGAATTTTTCTTACTGCCATTCTTCCAACAAAGCCTTAGCTTTTAGCTGGTATTCCAATACAAATCGTACGTAACGAATGTCCACAGAAATTTGACGCGTTAACTCAGGCATGAATTTGTAATCGCCAACCAATCCGTTTCCAGCGCTGTCGAAATTCAGACCAATCAATCTTCCTTTTGCATCTAAAACAGCGCTTCCTGAATTTCCTCCTGTTGTGTGACAATTACTAATAAAGCAAGTTGGAATTGGGTGTTTTGATTCCTTCATCGCTCTTTCACAAGCTTCAACATATCCATTAGGCACCGCATAAATTCCGGAGTCCTTTTTATTCTTTTCAATCAAATCATTTAAACTTGACACAAATGGATATTCTACTTCTTCATCAATGAATCCTTTAATGTTCCCATAAGATACACGAAGACTATGATTGGCATCTGCAATGATCTTCTCACCTTCTTTCATTTCCTTTACCGCTCTCAGATATTTGCTATGGTAGGTTCCGTATTCTCTTCTTATTTTGGTGCGAGGCATCATTACCATATCCTTGTTGGTTAAGAAATAACTCAGACACAATTTAAAAATAGGGTCGCTTTCAATCTTGCTCACATCTTCCTTCGTGAAATACTTTATGAATTCATTTATCTTTTCCTTTGATGAAAAAATAGATTCATTGAAAGCTTCATCGATAAACCTATCAAAGTCACCCTTGTACTTTTTTCGAGCTTCCACAATTGGCCTTGGTTTGTATTTATCTCCCACATTTTCATCATACAAACGAACAAACGCCTTTAGGAATTTCTTTTCTGTTTCCATATCAAAAGCATTGTAAAAGTTTGATATTTCAACACGCAACTTTCTCAATTCCCTATTCAATTTCTCCTCATTCACATTCTTTCTGGAACAAATTGAATTCAGCATATCGAATTTACCTGCAAAGGAGACAAAGTTTCCACCATTAATTCCTGCTTCAAATACATACAAATTCAATTTCTCTATGGTATCCAAACGAGCCACACAAGATTCAATTCCCGAAATAACATCGGCATATTTTCCCTTTAATTCTTCCGAAGAATTAACCCATGCATTAAATTTCTTTTCTTCCTCTTTCTTCAGGTTCACCAAATCCAACTTCTCAACTCCTCTCGACTCGGCCTTCCAACGCAATAAATTGTTCGATGTTTTTGCCATGATATCGGAATACTTTAACCACAAATCCTCATTTTTACTCATGGCTTCGTTAATGACTTTCATTTTAGCTTCGCGAATCTTTATTCCATGAAGGTTTTTCACATCAACAACTTGCTGAATGGCTTTGGATGTAAGATATTGCTTTGTACTGCCAGGGAATCCATATACCATAGCAAAATCTCCCTCTTTGTATCCTTTTAGAGATAACTCCAAATGATTGACTGGCTGAATTGGCTCATTGGTAATTGAGTATTTCAATGATTCATTATTGGAATTCCCATAGACTCTTAAAATTGCAAAATCGGCAGATTGACGAGGCCAAACCCAATTATCGGTTTCGCCACCAAATTTTCCCAAAGACAAAGGTGGCACGGCAACAATTCTTACATCCCTATAAACTTCATAAACCTGCAGCAACATTTGGGTTCCACCAAAGTACGACTGGATTTTTGCGGTATAATGGTTTCCCTCTTCAGCATTTTGCACAATCTGCTTACCTCTTGCATTGATGAGCTTACTTTTCTCCGATTCATTGAGATCTTCTGTTTCTTTTATTAACTCTTCGCTAACATCCTGTATGCGAACCAATCGAGCAAGAATTAATCCTTTTGCAGAAAGCTCTTCCTCTTTAGTTTGCGCGTAGAAACCATCTCGTAAATAATTATGCTCTTCGCTACAATGATTGTGCAAAAATGAAACTGATGTATGATGATTGGTTAACACCAATCCTGTTTCCGAAATGAAAGAACCACTCCCTGAAAAAGCAGTCGGATTGTCTTTTCGCGCCAAACCAACAATAGCATCTTTCAAACATATTTCATTAATATTATACACATCTTCGGCAGAAAGTTTAAAGCCTGCCTTTTTCATGTCTTTGATATTGTATTTCTGCAACAAGGAAGGAATCCACATTCCTTCGTCAGCTTTTGCCGAAGCAACAAATAAGGCTAGACAAATAAACAAT
>JBFFMG010000100.1:0-10351 GCA_041554215.1 Labilibaculum sp. | reverse complement strand
GAAGTTCATTTATAAATATAAAACTAGTGTCTTTTGCAATACAGCCGTATTCCGATTGTACTTCAAAAATCAAGGAGTCTTTTTCTGTAGTAAGTAAATTGTAGTTCAAATTATTACTCAGTATTTTGTTTTGGAATGTTTTCCATGTCCAGGTGGTGCCATTTGTTATGGGATTTAAGCTTATGCTTTCGTCAGGACATGAATATGTTTCATTTATTAGGTCAATTTCCGGGGTTTCGTGGTGAAAAATATTTATTGTATCGTATACAACACCTCCATAATCTTTGTTCAGCTTAACCCAAACGGTATCATCAGTAGTAATTGAAAGAGAAATTTTGTTCGTATTGCTTGCAATTTCACCTTTACTTTTTGAATACCAATTTGCGGTGTAATTTCCGTCAGGGATTGATAGTTGTATTTGTTTTCCATGGCAAACATTTAGATCTTCCCCTAAACTTATTGGGGCATTAATGAAAAAGGTGTGCGAATCAGATAATTCAGAGATGTTTCCGGCAATGTCGATACTTTGTACAGCCCAATAATATTTACCTTCAGAGAGATTTACTATTTCAATAGTTGTGCCAGACAATCCATTTTGTGAAGTCAATAAATTTTCACCAGTAGCAAGATTAGTATAAAAAGGGTAGAGTTCAGATAAATCGCCCGCAGTTCCAAGTTTTAATCTGTATCGAAGACTACTTGGATTAGATATATCATCGCTGCCTTCAGTCCAACTTAAAGATACATTAGGATAATTTGTAGTTGAATTCAGTACGGTTGGAGGGGTTGGATTTTCGTATGAGAAACTATAATTGTTTGTGTAGAAAAGGGATTTAGGACCTTCCGGAATTTGTGTGCCGGAAATGAATATATCAGCTTTACCATCTCCATTAAAGTCCGTAATGGCCAGACAACCTGTAAATACATTTGGAAATGCTATGTTGGAATTAGAAAGTACAGCATCATTATTGGTATACAATACGGTTTTTGGGCTTGTGTTATTAACACCTCCAATACTGATCAAATCTAAATCTTCATCGCCATCATAGTCTAACCATTCTAAATCGCAACCGCCAAGTGGAACAGATAGGTTTTGAGAAAACTGCAATGTTCCTTTTTTATTTGTGTATATTTTTGATTGATAACTATCCCCATTGTATCCTGCAATTACAAGGTCGGGATATCCGTCGTTGTTGATGTCGCCCCATTCTGAATCTCCCTCCGTTACACCTTCTAACTCAATTACTTTTTGGAAACTAATTCCTTTTTCATTTCTATATAAATAACATATCCTGCGAGCGCCTTCCGATTTTCCTGTGATTAGAAGATCTGTCCATCCATCTTTGTCATAATCGATTGATGTTGTACTTCCTGAATAAATAGCTGCTAAGTTGTATTCTTGTGAATCGAAACTTTCTTCTTTGTTGTTTATATATGTTTTAGTAATGATTTGATTTTTATCATTCAGACCCGATAAAACCAAATCAAGAAAACCATCGTTGTTAAAGTCAAGCCATGTATGGCTGCTAAGGTTAACATTTTCGAATGATGATGTGATTTTTGTAAATGAACTTCCATTAATATTTTTAAACAAGAGAGAGTGTTTATTGCCATCCTTATCAATTCCACTACAAAATAAATCAAGGTAGTTATCATTGTTAAAATCTAGTAGGGAAATAGAGCCATTACTAAGTGGAATTAATTCAGGAACAATCATTTGAGAAAAATGGTCATTATCATTGATATATATGCTGGTAACATACTTATCTGGTTGTTCTCCCATTAATACCAAATCTTGGCGACCATCGTGATTAATATCTCCCCAAACACATTTACTATTACTAAGATTGGGAATGTTGGGGAAAACTTTCTCTTGAAATTGAGCCAGACACAAATTGAAATAAAGGCAAACGATGGGGATTAAAAATATCTTTTTCATTTTTTAAGATTCAGGAATGCAAAGAATTAGTATTTCTCGTTTATGATTTTGTAATTAGGATGTTCTAAAAACCAATCGCGACATATTTGAAGGGCTTCGGCATAATCATTGGTGTCTATGTCTCCGCTATCACTTATTTTAAGAGGAAATTCTTCTATTACAGGAGCAAGATATTCCATGATTCTATATCCACATACTATCATTTCAGTTGATTCTGCATTGGAAGATTCACAGTTTTTCTCATTACTGTGTAATAGTTGGATTAAGAAATCAATTGCTTCCCTTTGATGAGTGTAGATTAGGTCAGGAACGTAATCATAAACTAAATCATCATTTACCTCCATCACTTTAATTTGTCTCATACAGAATTCAATCGCGGAATAATCTCCCATTCTTGCCAGAGCAAGTTTGGCAGCCCAGTATGGTTCATTGTTTTTGATGATTCCAGACGATAGTAGTTTTGTGATATTTTCTATGGTAGAGTCTGGATTTATATATCCAGCCACCTTGAGTAATTCATGATAGTATGGAGGTGTTAGGTACAGTAATTCTAGAATTTTGTTTCGCGAATTATCATTATAGCTTTTTTTAGGATAATCTTTCAGAAAATCGCTTACTATACCGCAAATTCCAGAGTTTGAATCATTAAATCCTTTTAATAGGAAATTTACAACATTCTGATTAAGGATCGAATTTGTATCATTTTTAGTGAGATTATTGGCAATAAGGAAAGCATATTTTCGAACGTTACTAATTGAATCAATTCTGTATACTTCCAAACTATCTAAAATAGCAAGCTTATTTCTGCCAAAATTACTTGGTGTTTTATGATATGAATCAGGATTTGATATTACATCGTTAAAGAAGGTTTGTATATTTTCTCTATTTAACTCTTGTGTAAATGAGGTGTTTGAAGAAAATAATACAATTGTACTGCATGTGATTAACTTAAAAAATGATTTCATATTTCTGCTTGAAAAAATTATGTTCGAATATAGGGTATTTAAAATTAATATCTTAATGAACGCATATTTAATGTTATTTTTTGGTGCTTGAAATTTTTAAGGATATCATAATTAGGTTTTTAATGAAAGAGAGATTTGCTTATTGTTTGATGATATTCTAGTCTTCTTGAAAATGATTATAGTGGGTAGTGTGTTAAATGTTAAGATTTTGTTTGTTGTATGTCTCTTTATTAAAGTGTTTTAGAGAGAGGTGTCTTTAAAGTGTTTTTCTTTTTAATTAAATAATGTGTTTTAAGAAATTTTGTAGGTATGCAATCTATTAAACTAAATTGTATATGGTGTTGATCTTTTTCTTTATATTAAAACTAATTAGTGTTTATTTAAGATATGTTAACAAAAAGTATTGGATTTTAATATATTAGTGTTTATTATTGTTGTATTAATAAGATAACATATAAAATTCTTAGTGTTTCAATCTTTTTTTAGCCAATGTAGATTGATTTCTTGAGCTAGAGTAATAGATAAAATTGTAATCCAGTATGAAAGGGAAAATAAGTTTATTATTTTTAATTGTAATATCAATACATCTTAAAGCTCAAAAAATACCCTTAGTTAACTATAGTGAATCTCCGTTGCAATACAATCCTTCAGCTATTGTCGAATTACCATATGCAAAAGTAAGTTTCTACAATCGAATTCAAAAAATTAAATCAGGTCCTAGTTTTACAACATCTCTATTTACTGGAATAGTACCCGTTTTTAATGATACAGAACGAGGTCATTTTGCTGCAATTGGGGTGTCATTTATGTCTGATGATTTATCATCTAATGATCTACTGAAGGAAGAGAATTTTGCCATTTCATTGGCTTATAAATTGAAGGTTTCTGATCAATTAAATTTAGGTTTGGGTATTTCTTGGAATGTGCTTCAGCGCTTTTTTGATAATAATGGTTTTACAACGGGTAGCCAGTATGTTTTGGGAGAAGGTTTTAGTCCTAGTTTAGCTATTAATGAAAATTTTCAGGATGTGTCAGATGGATACTCTTCATGGAACACAGGCATTCGTCTTGAAAAAATAGATAGAAATGATAATCTCAACTATTTTATTGGTGCTTCTGTTGCCAATTTAAATAGACCGGTTTATACTTCTGGCAACGATGAAAAGGAGATATTGTCCTATCAATACGGCCTTCAGCTTGGTTATAATCTATTTGTGGGAGATGAATTAAGTCTATTGGTGGATGGGGATTTGAGATTCCATGATGATAACGAATGGTTAAATCTTGGTTTGAACATGAAATATTATTGGAAGAATTCTGATGCAGGTTTTTTTAAGGAAGGAAGTATTGCTTTAATCCCTCGATACGTTGTGGACAAAGCCTACGCACTCGCTTTTGAATTTTCACAGTCCTTTTATTCTATAAGGGTTGGTCGCACAATTACATCTTCAAAAATAAATTCTAATTATATGGCAAGCAATGAAGTGATGCTTTCGTTGAATAGGAATTTTAGTAGAGACAAGAAACCAGGCTTTTCCGATAGAATAAAAAATGCAAGTGGACTTGTACGCAAAAAAAAGGAAGATTTTACTTGGGATGACGAGTATTGGGATTATTCAACCGTTGATCAACACAAAATTATTGATGAGAGTTTGAAGAAATTTATTGACTCGTTGATTGAACGGATGCAAAAGCATAAAAATTCAATTGTTCATATACATGTCTTTACTGATATGATGGTGAATGATGCGAAGAATTTGGAAGTATCTGTTCATAGGGCTGAAATTATTTCTGATTATTTCGAACAACATGGAATTGCAAGAAACAGAGTAGATTATTTTGGAGAAGGAAATGCAAATCCTATTGTTAACAATGCATATGGTCAGGAAAGATTAAAGAATAGACGAATCAAATTTATTATTTATCGATAAGCAATGAATAAAGGGTTTTACGATATAAGAAGTTTGAAGCTAAATAGAGATACGAAAACCCTGATCTTTGTCCGAATTTTGTGTTTTCTGTTTATTTCGTTAAGTTTTATTCATATTGCACATGCTCAGGATATTGAGCAAGTTATTGATGCGAAAAAGATTGGAGTTTCGGGTAGTGTTTCAGTGAATAATGTTAATTATTCGGCCATAGGAATTAAACGCAACAGAGAAGCGCATACATTTTATGCTACAGGTAACTTAAATCTGTCATTATTTGAACAGTGGTCAATTCCGTTAAATTTCACCTATTCTAATCAAGATGTTGCGCTTTCTCATGGCGTTAGTTTTAATCAAATAGGAATATCTCCAAGTTACAAATGGGTGAAGTTACATGCCGGTTATTCTTCAATGAGTTTTTCACCTTATAGTTTAAGTGGTCATAGCTTTTTAGGGGTAGGACTTGAGCTGACCCCACCAATAAAGTTTAGTGCTAGCCTTATGATTGGAAGACTTCGCAAAGAGGAAGAGTCAGTGGATGCGGAAAAGGAGGCATTGTTTTCCTACAAGAGAATGGGGTACGGTTTAAAGTTGAATTATAAAGACAAAGGGGATGATGTAAGTATCATTATGTTTGGAGCTAAGGACGATGAAAAGTCGGTAAAGCTTATTCCTGAGAATACTGAAATCACGCCAATGGAAAATTTAGTGTTGGGAGTGAATGTCCGTAAAAATCTATTTAGTAAAATATTTGTTGGAGTCGAATTAACAAACAGTATGCTGACTCGAGATAAAAGGCTTGAAAGTAGGGGTGAGAAAAATAGTGGGGTATTTGGCTTAACTAATGATGTAATGAGTGCGAATTCATCTAGTTCTGTCTATGCTGCCATCAAAACTGATGTATCCTATCAAAGTCAGGATTTTTCTGTGTCTATGTTGTACGAAAGGGTTGATCCGGAGTATCAAACATTGGGAGCCTACTATTTTACCAATGATATGGAAAACATATCGGTGACGACTGCGAAACAGTTTTTTAAAGGACACTTAAATGTTTCTGCAAATGCGGGTTTGCAAAGGAATGATCTGAATAACGAGAAAAAATCAAGAATGAATAATGTGGTGGGTGCTGTAAATGTTGGAATACAAACAGGAGCAAAAACCAACCTGAATCTATCCTACTCAAACTATAGTTCTTTTACGAATATCCGATCCGATTTTGAAAATATAAATGAAGTGAATCAAAATCAAGTTTACGATACTCTCGATTTTACTCAGGTTTCTCAAAATATGTCGTTTACTCTATCGCAAGTTTTAGGTGATGTGAAAAATGCAGATGTCAGACAAAATTTAAATGTTAACCTGAATGTGCAAATGGCTTCGGAAAAACAGGAAGGCCAAAATTCAAAACCAGGTAATAAATTCTATAGCACAGGAATCACACATAGTGTTAGTTGGAAAACCAGTGGGCTTTCCTTGTCTTCGTCAATAAATGGCAATTACAATGATATGGAATCGGGTGATGCATTGACTTTAGGACCAACACTGAGTTTGTCCAAAAGATTTCAAAAGAATTTGAGAAGTTCTGTGAGTGGATCATGGAACAGATCCTATCGGGATGGAGATTTTGCAAATAGAATTTATGTGATTCGATGCAATAATTCTTATGCTCTAAAAAAACATAGTTTTAATCTAAGCATGAACTATATGAATAGGCATGAAGAGAAAAAATATGCAGAGTTCACACTTAGCATGGGCTACAATTATAGTTTTTAAACAAATAGCTGAAAATGAAGTTCGATTCAATAGATAATAAATTTGTTAAAATTGGAATCAATATTGCAATGATGGGGAAGTCGTTTCGAAGCTTGGTATTGCTAATTTTGTTTATTTGTATATTCTGTAACGGATATTCAATTGAGCATAGAAAGTTTAATAGTGATATTGTTGAATCAGCTACTAATCCGAATGATACAACCGAGTTGTCGGTTGCCTCGGTAGCATCTACTCTGATGACTCCTAGGGATCTGGAGCGAATGGAGAAATTGATTGCTACGGTAAAAAAAATTAGAGCTGAATCACGCAAGCTTCAAGAATTAATCAATTCATCAAAATCATTCGATTTGCCATTGGGCAAAGAGCAGGCCATTGGTGATGGTGGAGTTACAATATGTATCGATTCTGTATTTCTTACCCCAAAAGGGGGCGAATTTTGTGCTTCCGCATTAATTGATGTTCCACTTTCCAAAAGAAAAATTGGATTTGCAGGAAGTAGAATAGCCTTTAATAAAGGAGGATTTACTGGCGATGCCCGTTTGATGCTGATTGGTAATCAGGCTTTTCCACTTAACAAGAACATGACATTGATTTTTGTAGGGGAGAATAAAAAAACCTATGTAGATTGGGATTGTAATGGATACACAGGGATGGGTTTGCAAGGGGAGATTGAGTTTAGTCGTGATGTTCTATTGCCTGCCGACACGATAAATAACACAAAGGTTTCTGCAGCTTTTGAAACCAACATTACTACATTTTCCGATTTCGTTGTCGATGTAAGCATGGATCCTTTTCAGGTGAAAGGGCTTACCGATTTTAAGTTTAAGGTTAGTAATGCGGTTTTCGATTTTAGTGATACCCGTAATTCTTCAGGAATGATTTTCCCAAAAGGGTATCAATCTACATCAATGCCTGAAATGAATAGTCCTTTGTGGCAAGGATTTTATCTGAAAGACCTAAATGTTGAGATCCCAAGTCAATACCGTAAGAAAAATCAAGAAGATAATATAACTCTCTTTTTACGAAACGCGATTATCGATGAAATGGGCTTTACCGGTGAATTTGGAGGGACTAATTTAATTCCTCTTGATGAGGGAGATATGAGTGGTTGGTCATATTCTTTGGATACATTGGGAGTGGGTTTAAAATATAACAAGTTGCAAAAGGCATGGTTCAATGGTGATATTTTAATACCAATTGCTGGTGATACAGATCATTTGGGTTATTATGGTTTAATTCAACCTAATGACAAGTATTATGTGAAGACAACGGTAAAGGAAGATATGGATTTTCCACTGTTCAATGCGGAAGTGAAATTAGCTCCTTCTTCGTATTTAGAGGTTGATGTGGAAGATCACCGCTTTCATCCTAAAGCGGTATTGCATGGTTCAATGATACCAGATGTAAACCTCTTAAATATTGGAGAAATTTCTTTTGAAAGATTAATGGTGACTACCCGGGAACCCTTTTTGGATGCTGATCGTTTTAGTTTAGGACGAGAGGATGCGCCTAAAAAGTTAGGGTTTCTACCAATACAACTGAATAGGGTTACATTAACGAAGCGGAAATTGAACGAATATGGTCTGGGTTTAGACATGACCGTTAATGTAAGCGATAAATTTAGTGGTATCGCGGAAGCTATTATTGTGGCCGAAAAGGATCCTGAACGAATCAAATTTAAGTATGCAGGATTGGATATAGGCAAGCTGGGAATTGAGGTTGATCAAGGGTCTTTTCAATTAAAGGGTTTTGCACAATGGTACAAAAATGATCCTACTTACGGATCTGGTTTTAAAGGAATGGTTGATGCCAAATTTACACCAGGAATTGCTTTGCAGGCTTCAGCACTTTTTGGTAGTGTGGAAGGATATCGATATTGGTATGCTGATGGCATGTTTACTTTACCGAGTGGTGTTCCTGTATTTCCAGGTTTAAGTATTTACTCTTTTGGAGGTGGTGTTTACAATAGAATGTCGCATAGTGGAACCGCCTTAGGTGCAGGTAGTATTGGTGCAACCCCCAGTGGAATTGTGTATGTGCCAAATAAGAAAGCGGGTCTTGGTTTAAAAGCGAGAGCCGATTTGGCTTCCCCAGATAAATCTGCAGTAACAGTTGAAACAATTTTCGAGATGTCGTTCAATAGCAATGGAGGATTGAATTATATTTCTTTTGAGGGAAATGGGAAATTTTTATCTCCATTAGACATCCCGGGTGCTGATGCTATGCAGACAAGCTGCATGAGGTTGAGTAAAAGTATGGATAAAGGACTGGATAATATAGTTGAAAACGTTAATCTATCAGGAACAAAAGGAGTAAAGGATTTGCTTGGTAAGATCAGTTTATCAGGAGCAAAAGGGCAATCGGATGTCCAGACTCAAATGTTTGGGACTGAAAGTGAAATTGCAGGAAAATCTGTAGTAGCCGCCAAAGCAAAAATTAGTTACGATTTTCCAAATAAAAGTCTACATGGAACATTCGATTTGTTTATGAATGTTCCGGGAGGAGTTATTCAGGGAGTAGGGCAAAATGGAAGAGCAGGTTGGGCAGAGCTTCATGTCGATCCAAAAGATTGGTATTTCTATATGGGAACCCCCGAAGATCCTGTAGGCATTAAACTAATGCACATACTTAAAACGGAAAGTTACTTTATGGTGGGAACAAAAATTTTGGGTAGCCCACCACCTCCAGATGAAGTTGCTGATATTTTAGGTGCAGACGATTTGGATTACATGAGAGATTTTAATGCTTTGGGAGCTGGTAAGGGATTTGCATTTGGATCCAATGTTAGTATCAATACCGGAAACTTAAATTTTTTAATTTTCTACGGCTATTTTAATGCAGGGGCTGGTTTCGATATCATGTTAAAGAATTATGGTAACGAAGTACGATGCAAAGGGAGTGGCGAATCTCCGGGTATTGATGGTTGGTATGCCAACGGACAGGCTTACGCGTATCTAGATGGAGAAATTGGTATTCAGGTGAAAGTATTTCACAAACGAAAAAAAATACACATTTTAAATATTGGGGCTGCAACACTTCTTCAGGCGCAATTACCAAATCCATTATGGATGAAAGGAATTGTTGGTGGCCGCTATAGTGTTTTAGGAGGCTTGGTAAAAGGCCGTTGTAAATTCGAAGTTGAAATTGGTAATAAATGTGAATTGGTTGGCGGAAGTGTTTTGGACGAATTGGAAGTGATATCGGATGTTACGCCTCAAAATGGAAGAGCGGATGTAGATGTTTTTACTGCCTTTCAAACTGTTTTTAATTTGGAGATTGAAAAACCATTTGAAATGGTTGATTTGGATGAAATTGAAAAAACTTTCCGTGTTAAACTGGATGAGATGAGTTTAACGGCTGATGGAAAATCAATAGAAGGAGAAATAGAATGGAATGAAAATAAGGATGTGGCTATTTTTAACTCCTTAGATATATTACCTCCTGAATCGAAAATTGATTACAAGGTAAAGGTGAGTTTTGAAGAGAAGATTGGTGGCGTGTGGAAAAAAATGAAGGATCAGACTCAGGAGGAGAAAGGCAGCTTTACCACTGGTGTGGCTCCTGATTATATCCCCGATCGCAATATTGCCTACTCTTACCCAGTATCGAACCAATTTAATTTCTTTAAAGATGAATATGCTTTGGGATACATTAAACTCAAAAAAGGACAACCCTATTTATTTGAGCCTGATGATAAATGGGATCAGAAAATGAGAATGACCCGAAAAGATGGAAGTGCATTGCTG
>JBFFMG010000099.1:0-10440 GCA_041554215.1 Labilibaculum sp. | reverse complement strand
CTCTATTTTATCAACTCCTTATTAATTTCTTTCACTAAAGCAGGCCCTTCATAAATAAAGCCAGTGTAAATTTGAACAAGCGAAGCTCCAGCCTCTAATTTTTCTAAAGCATCCTCTTTTGTTAGGATACCACCAACGCCGATAATTGGAATTTTCCCGCCAGACTTTTCGTGTATGTAGCGAATCACTTGAGTGGAACGCTTTCGAAGTGGTTGACCGCTTAATCCGCCAGTACCTACCTTTTTAATTTCACTTTCGGCATAAGATAATCCTTCACGGGAGATGGTTGTATTGGTTGCAACAATCCCATCAATCGCTGTTTCCTGAACAATTTCAATAATATCATCTAGTTGGCTGTCGTTTACATCAGGAGCAATCTTTAAAAGCACAGGTTTGGATTTTTCTTTGCTTCTGTTCAAATCCATAATCTCGTTTAAGAGCTTTTTTAAAGGCTCTTTCCCTTGCAATTCACGAAGGTTAGGAGTGTTGGGAGAACTTACATTCACTACAAAATAATCGACATAAGGATACAAAGCATCAAAACACTTCAAGTAATCATCAGTAGCCTCTTCGTTGGATGTATTTTTATTTTTCCCGATGTTTCCTCCAATAATTATATTGGTTCTTTTTTTGCGTAATCGCTCAACTGCATCCTCAACACCTTCATTATTAAACCCCATACGATTTACCAGAGCTTTATCGTTCACAAAACGAAACAAACGAGGTTTTGGATTTCCCGGCTGAGATTTTGGAGTAAGAGTACCTATTTCAATAAAACCAAAGCCCATACTTCCTAAAAAGTCAAAAGCTTCCGCATTTTTATCTAATCCTGCAGCTAAACCAACCGGATTTGGAAATTTCAAACCAAAAAGTTCTCTTTCTAATAAAGCGTTTTCAACTCTAAATTGAGCGGAAACAATGGAACGAATAAACTTTGATTTCTGAAATAACTTGAAACAAGTAAATGTAAATTTGTGGATACTTTCAGGATCAAACTGAATTAAAATGGGACGTATAAATAATCGGAATAAACTCATTTTTATCATATTTTATACAAAGATAAAAGGATTATTAAAATAAAAAGAGTTTTGAGTCTTATTCTATTCATTTAAGGATAAATATTACTTTTTATCCGAAAAAAAAGAAATAAAGACTATAAATCATTACGCAAATTTATAATATTTAGCTGTTGTAATAAAATTACGATCAACATAAGTTTTGTTTTTATGGTAATTTTATTAATTTCGTAGTCGTTTTGAAAAAATTCACATGGATTTTATTGTAAATCATTAAATAGTAAAACTTTACTGCGATAATGTAATGAGAAATGAAATGGAAAGTTGGTTGAAATCATCAGCAGGCAAATTTAATGAAATCTATACGAGCAGACGTTGTGCTGCGAGGAAGAGGTGTTTACTCACTGTGTTGCAAGTATTGTTTGGTTTAATAGCAACTGCATCCTCGATTCTTTTAATTGGTGCGAATTATGTTGATGTAAATCAATTAATTGGCTCTGAATTGGGGCTTGTTTCTATTCAAGAAATAGTAAATGAAAATCCAGTTTTTTTGAATGTTATCTTTCTAATTGCGATAGTTTTGTCTTTGTTTACTTTGTGGTTAATGAGCATGATTAGAGTGGAAAATAAGCATATCGCAGAATTTTACTATTTTTGGGATAATCATGTTGAATCTGGTAGAAAATTATTAAAACAGAACTAGTAATCGGTTTAACGATACTAAGAATATTTGTAAAATTTTACATTTTTACTTTCGTTAAGTTGTAAGTAGGCAAAAACAAACTATGAATACACTAAAAGAAATATATTTAAATCAGTTTCAGCTTAATATTTTATTAAACGAAGAAGAGAAAGAAGCGTATCGTTATATCGTTCAGGAGGGAACATATTGTGTTCATTGTAAAGATGTATGTGCCGAAGGTGTAGACGTTCGGGAAAACATACTTAATGATATGAATGATATTTTGATTAAAGGTGTTTGTAAAAAGTGTGAAGGACATGTTAGTCGTTTTATCGAATACGGAGAATTTGAGGATTTTGTTGAAAGAGCAAATTCATTCCGAAGGGCAATAGGGGAATAAAACGTATTGAATTAAGATAATTATTAAATGGTCATGTGATTAATTGCATGACTATTTTTTAATGGAATGATTTAGCAAGTATTTAAAATGGCTTATTAAAATCAACTCAGATTTTATCAGGAATAATAGGCAGATATTCCGATTGTACATTACTCATAGATCGAAACATATTAGTTCTGATCCGTGAATCATCACCAGCAATACGTTCAATCATTTTAGTTGTTTCTTTTCGTTTGGTGACATCCTGGTGCGGACAAAGTTCCTTTTCTAACACAAACTTTCTAATTCTGCTATATTCCCGCATCTCAGCATCCTTTAAAAGAATTAAAGGGCGAATTAGGATAATATTCCCTTGAAACATACTCAACTTGGCTGGCATACTGCATATGGCTCCTTGATACATCATATTCATCAGAAGAGTTTCAATAGCATCATCCATATGATGTCCTAGGGCAAGCTTATTACACTTAAGCTCATCAGTCATTTTAAATAAAGTAGTTCGCCTATGCCACGAACATCTAAAACATGCAGGCTTTTTGCTAGGTCTTTCAAAATCAACATTTATATCTCGATAAATAAGTTCGACATCCAAGCGTTCGCAAAAAGCTCTCAAGAACTCACGATCAACTTCATATGGCAATTCCAAGACGTTGATATGCACAGCTATAACATCAAAATTCTGTTTCTTAAACTTACGTCTAAAAGCGAGAAGTTCAAGTAAAGCTAAAGAATCTTTGCCTCCTGAAACTCCTACCATTATTCTATCACCATCTTCTATTAAGTCAAAATTGCTGATGGCTTTTCCCATTCGTTTAGCAATTTTGCGTAGAAAATATTCATCCTTCTTTTCTTGCTCCGTTTTAGGCATTTTCACGATATTCATTTTTCTTTCCTTTAGGATGCCAAAAATAGAAGATTCTTCTCTTACTCACGATTTTTCTAACAATTTAAAATCAATTGGAATAATCTCACACAATAAATTAATGCTCTAACAAGAAATTATAGTGAATTTAGACTGTTAGTGTACTAAAAAGTATTTACTATTTGCATGCTACGCTAACTGAGTAATATAGCGTAAAATTGTAAACATATTTAACGAAATAGAAAAAAAGACAGGTCTAAAATGCTTGTTTTATATGAAAAAATGCTTTGTTTTGTAGCGTTAAATTAAAAAAACATTATCATGATAAGAAAATATGTGCGGTTGATAATTGCAGGAATTCTATTTTTAGGATCCATTCTTCTTTTTGTTCAGGCTATAATAGGCTATGGCGTGTTAGCAGTTTTGGTTTCAGGAATTTTTGTTCTATTTCATTTCAAAAACGAAAAAAATCTTCTTGCTTTTTATTTTGTAAGGAAAAATAAGTTTGAGGCTTCGGGTAAAATATTGGCACGGGTAAAAAATCCTGAAAATATGATTAAAAGTCAGGAAGCTTATTACTACTATCTTTCGGGTTTGGTGGAAGCACAAAATCAAAAAAATACACCAGCTGAAAAACACTTCAAAAAAGCCTTAGAAACAGGTCTTCGATTGAAAACAGATCAAGCAGTTGCTAAATTAAATTTGTCGGGCATTGCTCTATCAAAACGAAATAAAAAACTGGCGACACATTATTTGCAGGAAGCCAAAAAATTGGATAAGCAAAAAATGTTGACTGCTCAAATCAGAGAAATAGAAGGAATGATGAAACGCATTTAATTTTTGATTCTTAATCGGATATAAAAAGCCATTTAAAAGGCTATATAATCTAAATAAACCTGATAAGTAGTAATTGCTTTTCAGGTTTTATTAAATTAGAAAACTATGCATTTAGCTATTTTTTGCTTGTTAGGTGGAGCATTACGATATGTATTTCAGTTACTAATGAGTTTTATTAAGGGAACGGAAAAACCACTGTATAGTTCGACATGCAAGCATCAGGGAAATGCTTGGTTGGGCTTAATTGTCATATTTCCCTTATTATTACTGATTTTTTTGATTTCTAATTGGTAGTGGCCTTAAAAAAGAGTGTCATGCTTAGATTTACTATGTCTAAGTTGTTTATTAGAGCACTTTGTTTAGTAAAATATCGAAAATAAGTACCGATCCTCCAGGTATGTTACCATAGTCGGTTTTGCCATAAGCCAAATGAGATGGGATAATTAGAATTCCCTCTCCACCTTCTTTAAAATGTTGGATTCCTTCTTTCCAACCTTCAATAACAACCGATAAATTAATCTCCAAACTTTCACTTTTATCGAAAATAAAGCCATTGGTTAAATAACCAATGTAGCTAATTGTAATATTCGAATCACAAGTAGGCCTAGCACCGTCTCCTTCATAACTTATTAGGTAATACAAACCCGTATCACTTTTTTGAATGTCCAAGTTATTTTTAGCAATATAAGCCTTGATTTCTTCTTCGTTTTTATTTTTGAAATTTGGTTTTGTCATTCTATTAAGAATTGTTTAAGTGTACACAAAAGTATGAAATTTTTAAATAGGTGAGGAATTAAGGGGAATGAGTAGAGTATAATTTCGTTTCATAAGCCAAATTTCATTCTGATTTCTAGATGAAAAGTATTCCTTGTTGTTTAGGTTTATTGTACCATATGTTAATATGAGGAAGTCAAAGTTTTTTGTAATTTAATACAAAAGTATTTTAAAAATATGATGAATATTAAGAGAAGCATATTATGCAGTTTTTTCGCAATGGTATCACTTGTAGTGTTTTGCCAAAATGAAGAAAGTAGCATTAAGGAAAAAGGATGCAGTGATTCTATTGTGTTTGTTATTACAAATAAGATATGTGATAGTTTGCAGAATAGACTTTGTGTTTTTAAGAATTATATAGATTTTGGAAATTCATTAAGATGCTATTTATTAGATAGTTCGAAAACAGTTTCGAATTGTCATCAAATTAATGGTATTGAAAATCTTAATGAAATATTAAACTGTGATAAAGATATATTACTATTTATTCATGGCGATGGAAAAACAACTAACGATGCGGTTATTAGAGGACTTGCAATTCAAAATTTATATGATGTGAAGGTCATAGTTTTTAGTTGGCCATCTAAAATGAAGAACGAAAATGGAATTAAGAATTTTAAAAATTCAAAAAAAAACATAGAGCTTGGTATCGGAAAGTTTAAGGAAATGTTGTTGCAAATTCAAGAACTTAAAAAAAAGAGGGATTTTCAAACTGCTAAAATTCACATTAGTCTTTTTATGCATAGCCTTGGAAATTATTACATGGAAAGATTAGTGAAAGATAGTTTATTGGGAGATTTGGATGATAATTTGTTTGATAATATTATTTTAAATGCTGCAGCTGTTAATGAGAAAGAACATTCCAAATGGATAAACAAACTCCATATTCAAAAGCGAATTTACATTACGAGTAATAAGCAAGATTTTAATCTTAATGGAGTCAGAATTTTTACAAAATCAAGGAAACAATTAGGTGAGCGTCTCAAATTACCAATTTCAGAGAATGCAAACTATATTAATTTTACCAAAGCAATTGGATTTATGTTTCCAACCCACTTGACGCATACTTACTTTTTGGGTGGAATAACAAAAGAAAAAGAAAATGTGAATCAGTTTTATTTCAATCTATTTCATGGTGAAAAGATTGAATTAAACGATAGTACATCATTTATCCGAAGAAACGACGGATTGGGTTATAATATCCTACCCAATTAATCTTTATAATTTTAGTGCCTCTTTATTTAAGTCAGTATAAAACTCCAAATTATATTTTTGCTTTTACAAAATTGTGTTTGTGACCGTAAGAGTCAGAATTTCAGACTGTATTTTAAACTACATAAGTTTTCTTTATTTTTATAAGTTTTTAGTAACTCTAAATACCTTTATTTATTGTTTCGTTTGTATCTTTGCACCGCTTTAAATTGCATTTACATTGTACTATATTATGAGATTTTAGTTTAGTCTGCAACTTGAATTATAGTATTATAAAATATTAAAAATAATGAATTTGGTCGTTCAAAAAACAATAGATATTCGTTTTAGTGAGGTGGATTCAATGGGAGTTGTTTGGCATGGCAGTTATGTCAAGTTTTTGGAAGACGGACGTGAGTGTTTTGGAGATGAATTTGGTTTGGGGTATCTGGATGTAGCTGCAAAAGGATTATTTATTCCTATTGTGGATATGAAATTGAGTTATAAAATATCGGCAAAATATGGCGATAAATTAGTTGTGGAAACTAAATTTAGAAATTCTCTGGCGGCAAAGTTAATTTTTGATTATTCAATATATCGCGAATCGGATATGGCATTGTTGGTTAAAGCTGAAACTACGCAAGTTTTTACTGATCAGGATGGTCAGTTGTTGTTGTGTTGTCCTGATTTTTATGTTGATTGGAAAAAATCGGTTGGTATATCGGAATGAAAATTACACACTTTACTTATAGCTTAGGTTCTTTTTAGTTGGCTTAAGCAAATTTTAAAATTGAATGAATAAAGTATTTGTAGCGGGAAGTAACATTATAAGTTCATTAGGTTTTACTTCAAATGAAAATTTCAGTAGTGTATTAGATGGACATTCAGGATTACGTTATCATTCTGAAGATGCGATTCATCCAATTTCATATTTAAACAGATCCTTATTTAATGAGCATTGCTTAAATGAGAAAATAGACGTGGAATTATCTTTTTTTGAGAAATTGTGTATTCTTTCAATAAAGGATGCTATTTCTAAAACAAAAGTTGATATTAAAACAGAGGATTGTTTGTTGATTCTTGCCACAACAAAAGGAAATGTTGGGTTTCTTGAGGAAGTAAACGAAAGAACTCAAGACATTCATTTGTGGGAGAGTGCAAATAAAATCGGAAATTATTTTGGAGTTGTAAACCGTCCTATACTTGTTTCAAATGCTTGTGTTTCCAGTGTTTTAGCTCAGGTGATGGCAGTAAGATTATTGAAGGCCGAAAAGTACAAACATGTGATTGTTTGCGGAGCTGATTTGATCTCCGAGTTTGTGCTGTCAGGCTTTACTTCTTTCAAAGCCTTAAGTAACAATTCATGCAAGCCGTTTGATGCAAACCGAGATGGGCTTTCTTTAGGTGAAGGTGCTGGTACTCTGGTGTTAACAATAGATTCCGACCAAGCAATTTTTAATAGTGCTTCATGCGTTGCTGGGGCTTCTTCCAACGATGCAAATCATATATCCGGGCCTTCGCGCACCGGTGATGGACTTGCAAATGCCATTACATCTACTTTGAATCAAGCTAAAATTAAACCAGAATTTATTTCAGCGCACGGTACTGCAACAATGTACAATGATGAAATGGAATCGAAAGCAATAAATTTAGCTCAACTAAACAATGTGCCGGTAAATAGTTTGAAGGGCTTTTTTGGGCATACTCTTGGTGCCGCAGGAATTATTGAGACAATAATAACTCTCTGTGCTATGAATGAATCAAAAGCTTTAGGAACAAAAGGATTTACCAATTATGGTGTGTCCGAACAAATTAATTTAGTGACAAGAACAGAGGATTTCAACTTCAATTCATTTCTGAAAATTGCTTCAGGCTTTGGTGGTTGTAATGCTGCAATTCTTTATTCAAAATAATAGGCTATGCAGATATTAAAATATTGTTCTGTAACCGATGCAGAAATTACTGAGGATTCAAAGCTTGTTTTTAAATCCAATGAAAAAGATTTAAAACCCTTTTTAAAAGAGTTTTATAAATCAGAAAAGCTAGAATGTCCAAAGTTTTATAAAATGGATGCGCAGTGTAAATTGGCGTTTATTGCTGCAGAGGTTCTGTTTCGAAATATTGATCGAGAACAATATCAAAATGAGGAAATTGCAATGGTGTTTGCGAATTCAGAATCCACTTTAGCAACCGACATGTCTTATTGGGAAAGCACTAAAGACATTGCGAGTCCTGGATTATTTGTATATACTTTACCTAATATTCTTATAGGTGAGATCGCAATAAAAAACAAAATCAAAGGAGAAAATTATTTTTTTGTATCTGAAAATTTCGATGCGCAATTGTTGCATGAGCAAACAGAAATGATATTTCAAAATACTGCGACTAAACTAGTTGTAGTCGGTTGGGTGAATTACGAAAGTGAAACTAATTATTGTGCAAAATTATTTTTGGTTTCTAAATCAGAAATAGGCATGTACCCATTTACTATAGATAATATTAACAACTTAAATAAATAATAGAATGGATTCATTAATTGAAGAATTAAAGATCAAGTTAATTGAGCAGTTAAACCTGGAAGATATCGAACCGAATGAGATAGAAGCTGATCAAGCTCTTTTTGGTGATGGTTTAGGCCTTGATTCTATTGATGCTTTGGAATTAATTGTTTTAATGGAGCGTGATTATGGAATCAAAATAACAGATCCTAATAAAGGTCGTGAAGTGTTTGCTACCTTAACAAGTATGGCACAATACATTCAGGCGAATTCATAATTAGTTCAACTCAGCACGATGTCGAGAAAGGTTGTTGTAACAGGTTTAGGTATTGTTTCGGCTCTAGGTATAGGGCTGGAGCAGAATATCCATGCTCTTCAAAATGGGCATACGGGAATCGCACCCATTAAATACTTACAAACAAGACTTCGAGACCAATTTGTTCTGGGAGAAGTTAAATATTCCAATGCGGACTTGAAATCCATTTTAGGCATTGGTGAGGATGAATTGATTTCGCGAACCAGTTTGTTGGGGATTCTTGCTGTTCGGGAGGCCAATAAAATGGCTGATTTAACGCTTGATGAGTTAAAAACATGTGCTTTAGTTTCAGGAACAACGGTTGGAGGCATGGATTTGACTGAACAGATTGTTGATTTTGAGTTGGAGAAAGACTTGCATAAAATTCTGAATCTTCACCCATGTGGTGATTCTACCGAAAAAATGGCTTCCTATTTGGGAATAGAAGGATTCGTTACAACATACAGCACAGCTTGCTCATCTGCGGCCAACGCTATAATGATGGGCGCTCGTCTGATTAAGTCGGGTAGAGCAGATCGAGTAATTGCTGGAGGGACAGATGCTTTAGCTTGTTTTACTCTAAATGGATTTAATAGTTTAATGATACTCGATAGTGAGTATTGTAGACCTTTTGATAAAACCAGAGCTGGCCTAAATTTAGGAGAAGGTGCCGGTTTTATTGTTTTAGAGGCTGATAATGTTGCTAAACCCAACAAAGCTCTTGCTGTTTTATCAGGATATGCCAATTCGAATGATGCACATCATCAAACGGCATCGTCACCCGAAGGGATCGGAGCTAGCCTATCCATGCAAAAAGCGATGGTAGTTGCTGGCTTAAAATGTGCCGATATTTCCTATATCAATGCTCATGGTACAGGTACGCCAAATAACGATTCATCGGAGGCAAAAGCAATTGGTAATATATTTGGAGAGAGTAATCCTCCTTTTAGTTCTACAAAAGCTTTTACTGGTCACACTTTAGGTGCTTGTGGAGGAATAGAAGGTGTTTTTTCAATCATGGCAATACAAAACCAAGAACTTTATGCTGGTTTAAATTTTTCAGAAGCCGATGAAGATTCAAATATTGCTCCAATAGTTCAGTATGAGAAGTCTGAAATAAAACACGTACTGTCGAATTCTTTCGGTTTTGGCGGGAACAATAGTAGTCTTATATTTTCAAAAATATAGAAATGGCCATATACATAAATGCATCATCAATGGTTTCAGCTCAGGAAACTCTGGGAACTGAAAACTGGCCGGAAAATACTGTTTTGTCTGAAAATTCGAGTCTTAAAGTGATTGATCCAGTATATAAAGAATACATTCCGCCAGCCATGTTGAGACGCATGAGCAGACTCGTTAAATTTAGTTTAGTGTCAGCCTTTGATTGTCTAAATCAGGTTAAAGAGGATACTATTGATGCCATTATAACAACAACCGGATTAGGTTGTATTGATGATACGGGTGTGTTTTTAAAACAAATGCACGAGAATGGTGAGACATTAATGAATCCCACTGCTTTTATTCGATCTACACACAATGCTGTGGGAGGTCAAATTGCTTTAATTAAAGGATTACGAATACCTAACTTTACTTATTCGCAAAAAGAGGCGTCTTTTGAAACGGGTTTGCTTGATGCGATAATGATGATTGAGGAAGGCGAAGCCAAAACTGTATTACTTGGTGGCTTTGATGAATTAACGCCTTTTAGCTTAAATTTGTGGAAACAAATGGGGTGTTTGGCAGAGCAAGAACTGGATACGAATGGTCTAAAAAAGGCTTCTAACTCAGGCGTAATTTTAGGTGAAGGTGCTGGTTTTTTTGTGTTATCAGCAAAAGAAGGAAGCTCAAAATCGTCGAAACTGATAGATTTGGAGATTCATCG
>JBFFMG010000098.1:0-10564 GCA_041554215.1 Labilibaculum sp. | reverse complement strand
CTTTCGTATCGTCTTTGTGATCCAGCCAGGGCTCGAACCTGGGACCTATAGCTTAGAAGGCTATTGCTCTAATCCAACTGAGCTACTGGACCGTCCTTGTTTTCTTTTTTTTTTGCCTTTTTAAAAAATGAGTGATCCAGCCAGGGCTCGAACCTGGGACCTATAGCTTAGAAGGCTATTGCTCTAATCCAACTGAGCTACTGGACCATTCCTTTAAAAGGCGATGCAAATATAGGGATTTATTGCTTTCCTAAACAAGTATTTTCTTGTTTTTTTTATTAAAAATCTTCTACACGTAAGTAAGAGCTTATATCTCAGCTCTTATCCAGTTTACAAGGCCTTTGCATTTAATTATTTGCTGCAATTTATCGGGTAATGCCGGTATTTCGAATCGTTTTTCTTCAATATGAATTACTCCTTCCTGAAAATCAACCCTCAACACATCGTTTTTCTGGTATGACTCGACAATTTCCCTGCTCACAATGAGTAATAAACCCTGATTTATTGCTGACCGATAAAATATCCGGTTAACCGATTTTACGATCACAGCACGTACTCCCGCATGTGCCAAACCAACTGCCGGATGCTCTCTGGAACTTCCGCAACCAAAATTTTCACCGCCAATTAGTATATCGCCTGCCTTTACTCTATCCGCAAAAGAGTCATCAAACCCCTTAAATAAATGAGGTTTAATTCCTGCCGGATCGGAACTCAAAACCTCGTAGGTTAAGTTTCCTGCAAACATCTGGTCGGTATTTAAATGATCTACATCGGAGTAATCCCAAACACCATTTGATTTTCGATTGTCTGATTCTTGAATCAGAATTGTGGAACTCTGTTCTTTCTGAAATGGAAATTTTATCTGCTTGGAAGTATCTGTTCTTGGATCGGTAATTTCACCACTAAGCGCAGAACAGGCAACTGTGGCAGGAGAAGCAAGATATATTTGAGCATTTTTATTGCCCATGCGACCCAAAAAGTTTCGGTTGGCAGTTGAGATCACCGTAAATCCATCAGCAGGAATACCTTGTCCGGTTCCCAAACACGGACCGCAGGAAGAACCCAAAATAGTAGCACCGGCTTTCATTAATTTGGTGATAATTCCCTCTTTTATGGCATCTAAATAAATTTCCTTGGAAGCTGGAGCTACCAAGAGCTGAAATCCAGAAGCAACTTGTTTTCCATCTAATATGCCGGCCGCAATCTGTAAATCCTCCAATCGTCCATTTGTGCAGGTTCCTATCAAGCCTTGGTTTACTTTTACAGTTTTTACTTCTGATATGGATTTTACGTTATCCACATGATGCGGTGCGGCAACCAGTGGCACTAAATTGCTTAAATCAATTTCGTATTCTTTAAAATATCGTGCACCTTCATCGGCCCAAATGCCTTTTACTTTTTGTCCGTAAAAGCCTTCCAAAACCTTATCGGGAGGAAAAACAGCATTCTTAGCTCCCATTTCGGAAGACAAATTTGCCAATGTCAAGCGATCAGAAATGGACAAATTTTTCACTCCTTCACCATGATACTCGATGGACATGTAGTTGGCGCCTGCCGAACCGATCATCCCGATAATCCACAAAGAAAGATCTTTGGCATAAACACCCTGCGGAAACTTGCCATTTAGAGTGATTTTAATGGATTCGGGCACACGAAACCATGTCTCGCCCCTTTTCCACAATCCCGCAGCTTCAGTGCGATCGATACCTGCGGCTAAGGCGTTAAAAGCTCCTGCCGTGCAAGTATGACTATCGCTGCCTACGATTATCATTCCGGGTTTAGCATGGTAAGACATGATTTGATGACAAATGCCAGAGCCTGCATCGTAGAATTTCTTGATTCCCTGCTCTTGTACCAATTCCCGTACTCTTTGGTAATCGGTAGCCAATTTGGCATTGGTTGGTGGTGCATTGTGATCCAATACAACCAATAGCTGATCAGGATTTTTCACCTTTTCGCCCCCCATTTGTTCAAATGTCTTTTTAATACTTGCCGTATTGTCGTGTGTCAAGACAATGTCTGGAGTTTTAAAAACAATGCTTCCACATTTTGCCCACAATACTTTTTCAACGAAAGTTAATTTTTGCATAGTGATAATGTATTCTTAACCAATTAGCAAGCTCAAAATACTTTGTGGTTAAATTTTTAAAAGAGTCCGCCGTTTTGATAAATTTCCAGCTGAACTTCAGAAAAACGTTCTCCCTGCACCGAGATCTTTTTAGAGGTATTGGTAATTTTACCCGTTTCTAAATCCAAACGAATCACATCACCATCGCTCAAATTCAATTTTGCAATGGCATCACAACACATAATTGGGAAGGCTGCATTAATGGCATTTCGCTCGTAGATTGCTCCGTACGATTCCGCAACAATGGCTTGAATCCCCAAAGCCTTAAAACAATCAACCGCCTGCTGACGAGAACTACCACTTCCAAAATTTTTGTGTGTAATCACGATATCTCCAGGCAATGCTTTTCGTGCAAATTCTTCGTATCCTTCCAAATTATCGAATGTATATTGTCCCATTTCCTCAATATCAGTTATGGAAAGATAGCGGTTATGAAAAATCATATCTGTATCAATATTATCGATTGGAATGTACCACACACGCCCTTCAATTCTCTTTGGTTTATCGATGGTCGCAGATCCAGAATGAAGCATTGTACCCACCTCCTTTAGTTTTGCTTTTCCGGTACCAAATGTAACGGGTAGCTCAGGAATCTCATTGTGCGGAACTATACAACCAGCAATGGCAGATGCTGTTACCGTAGCTGGCGATGCCAAATACACTTTTCCTTTTCCTTGTTTCCCTGGAAAGTTCCGATTCCCAGTACTAATGGTTACCTCTCCTTCTCCATTTTGTCCGACCTGACCAGCAGCACAACCAGCGCATCCGGCATTCGAAACCATTGCCCCAGCTTCTTTAAATATATTGATTAAACCTTCCTTTAAACACTCATTCCAAATTTCATCGGTAGCTGGAACAATTTTAAAAACAACACCCGGAGCTACCTTTTTCCCTTTAAGGATGCCCGCCACAATTCTAAAATCTTCCATTCGTCCATTGGTACAACTTCCAATAAAAGCGGAATCGATCTTCACACCTTTGGCTTTACCAACAGGAACGGTGTTGTGAGGCTCTCCCGGCAATGAAATCCGAGGAACAAACTTTTCAAAGTCTATTTCAATAACTTGGTCGTACTTTGCATCTACATCTGCTCGTACCACATTGATTTTCTTTCCACTACGAAACTGAGAATATTCCATAATGGCCTCGTTAGGAGTGAATAATATAATAATGCATCCCATTTCCGTAGCCATGGATGAAATTGTTATTCTTTCATCAAGAGTTAATTCATCCACTTCATTACCATATATTTCAACGGAATAACCGAGTAATGAATTAGCCCCAAACTGGTTCAGGAAACCCAAAACGATATCCTTTGCATAGATTCCCTCTGGTCGCTTTCCGCTTAAATTTATTTTTACTGATTTAGGAACTTTGAACCAAATTTTCCCATTGTGAATGGCTGCTGCAATATCCTTATCACCCATGCCTTGTCCGAATGCGCCAACGGCACCCAAAATATTAGCGTGAGAATCTGTAGTAACGGCTGTTATTCCCGAATAGGCAAGACCTTGTTCTAGTAAGACATGAGTTCCAATACCGGTATTGATATCGAATACTCTCACGCCATTATCTCTTGCAAACAATCGGCATATTTGCTGATTTACGGCATATTTTTGATCTGAACCTGTCGGATTACAATCAAAAGTGAAAAAGGTCTTTTTCGGATCAGCAATTTTCAAGTTATGCTCCTGGATGTTTTTAACCACATTAGCACCACCAAAATCACGGGCAGCACGAATGTCAATTTCAATATCAACAATATCGCCAGGTTTCACAACACTCTCTTTGGAGTGATTTGCTAAAATCTTTTCGATTAATGTCATTCCCATAGTTCAAGTGTTTTAGATTAAACATCCTCTCTTGCCTATTACTACTACAGCCCATGTAACCAACTCCACATCTTCTAATTTACACAAAATATCTTGGCCATCATCACCATTTTATTCCGTTTTACAAATAGCTTGATTGAATGCAATAAATAGTAGATCAGTAAATAACTTTGGGTCTAATTAAAAATCATTTGAAAAGCAATTTGTATTTGTGTCGGAATAGCAAAAGGTCGATAATTGAAAGTTGAAAAGAATTTTCATCAAATGGACATTCGCCTTGTTTTTTTGCTTATTCTTTAGCCGGACGGGCTTTTACTTTTATCCTTGGATGAAAAAGTAAACAAAAAATCATTGACAATGTCCTCAATCACCCGTTACAAGTTCGATTGCTAAACTACCGAACTTGTGAGATCATGAACTCCTATTTATGAAAGTTATATGTGAATCAAAAGAACTCGCTACGCTTAAACAGCTTTTTATTCTTAACGCTATCTTCACTAAACGGGTCCAGATCTCCGGACTCAATGTCAAATCCTCACTCTCAAAAGATTGCGATCTTGCCTATACAAAGCTTGATTTCAAAAAGCTTTCGGTAGATAAATTCTCTAATCATCCCGTGATAAGTATGTAGAAGTAAGTACCGATATAGGCAAAACAATCAAGAAAAAAGGCTTTTCTAATTCGATTGTGGTAGTATCTTTGCAACACAAATAAAAGCGATGACAAGATCAATTTCCGGAAATATTCCCAAACTGTATTTGATTAAAATTGCCAAATGGTTCATGCTAACGATGCCCATTATTGTGCTTTTTTATCAGGAGAATGGTTTGAGCATGCAGGATGTACTTACTCTTAAAGGGATTTATTCTGTGGCAGTGGTAGCCTTGGAAATTCCATCGGGATACATAGCTGATGTTTGGGGTAGAAAAAAATCTTTGATTCTAGGTTCTATTCTTGGTTGTTTAGGATTCGTAGTCTATTCATTCAGCCATGGTTTCTCTGGCTTTCTAATCGCCGAATTAATTTTAGGAATTGGCAGTAGTTTTATATCTGGATCCGATTCTGCAATGCTATACGATAGCCTTTTGAAAATGGGCAAGGAAAAGGAATATCTAAAACAAGAAAGTAGAGTAATGTCCGTTGGGAATTTTGCAGAAGCGCTTGCCGGAATTGCCGGAGGCAGTTTAGCTTTAATTAGTTTAAGAACACCCTTCATTTTTCAATCATTTATTGCATTCATAGCTATTCCTGCTTCCATCCTATTAGTCGATCCAAATCAAAATTCCATAAAATTAAAAGTTGGCTTCAATCATATTTTAAGCATTGTAAAATTCTCACTTTGGGACAATGCAATACTTCGCTGGAACATTGTTTTGTCATCTGTAATTGGGTGCGCAACACTAACACTCGCCTGGTTCATTCAGCCTTACTTGCGTGATTTAGATATGGAAGTTAGTACCATTGGTGTAATTTGGACGCTTTTGAACCTAACTGTAGGAATTATAGCACTTTCAGCGCATAAAGTGGAAGGGTTTCTTGGAAAAACTGGAACTTCCGTATTTATAGTAATTGGAATATCGGCTGGCTTTATATTAACGGGATGGTTCAATTCATTGATTGGGATTGGCGTACTTTTCTTTTTCTATGTTGTGCGTGGAATTGCGACTCCCATATTAAAAAATTACATCAATCAAATTACAGAATCGGAAATGAGGGCAACGGTTCTTTCCGTTCGAAACTTTATCATTCGAATTTGTTTTGCCATTATTGGTCCATTTTTAGGTTGGTACACCGATCACTTTACGCTTTCGTCTGCTTTGATGTTAGCTGGAGGAATCTTCTTTGTGCTAGGTGGAATTAGTGTGTTTTTCATGATAAAAGCGGAGAAATAAAAAACTGCGATCAATCCACAAAGAAATCAAGCCCAGCTTTCATTTTGAACTGTATCTCAAAAGTTGGATACAAAATTTGAGGTGCAGTTCATATGATGCCATTGTCTTTTAAGATAATGGCACTTTTTTTTATTTACGGCAACAAAATTTAGTCTACCTCAATCTCTAACTGATCGTAAGCCAAAAATACATTTTCGGGTAACTCTGTTTCCACTTCATCATGAAAACCCATTTGGTGACTAATATGAGTAAAGTAAGCCTTTTCGGGTTGTAATTCTTTCACAATTTCTAATGCTTCCGCAAGATTATAGTGTGAAATGTGTGATTCTTTTCTTAATGCATTCAGAACCAAAACCTTTAATCCTTTCAGTTTCTCCTTTTGTTCTGGAGATATGTAATTTGCATCGGTAATGTAGGCCAAATCACCAATTCTAAAACCATAAACTGGTAATTTTAGGTGCTTTACCCGAATTGGCTGTATGCTAGTTCCATTAATATGAAAAACTTCATCAGTTAGGTCTATCAAGTTCATTTGAGGAATTCCAGGATATTGAAATTCAGCAAAAACATAGGAAAATTCTTTCTTTAATGATTCCTGCACCCGCTTTTCGGCATAAATAGAAACAGCCTTTTTATTCACCCAATTAAATGCACGAATATCGTCTAAACCAGCAGTATGATCTTTGTGTTCATGAGTGAAGATAATGGCCGAAATATTCTCCACTTTTGCTCGCAACATCTGATACCTAAAATCGGGTCCGCTATCAATTACTAAATTTTGCCCATCTACATTTATCAAAACGGAAGAACGCAAACGCTTATCTTTGTAATTGTTCGATTGGCAAACCGGACATTTGCATGCAATAATGGGTACTCCTTGCGAAGTACCTGTTCCTAAGAAAGTTAATTTCACCATACTATTTTTAATTCGCGTTCCTTTACCGGAATTGATCAGGCGGAATTCCTTTTGTCTCTAAACTCTTTTCGAATAGACAGATAAAGCAGATAGGCCAGCACAAAAACAGCCATTACTGCTGAAGGAATTGCTGCTTCTTCTCCAAATAATGTTAAGGCTGTAACAACAGCAAAACCAGAACTTTTAATCGTTACCAAAAGATTCTGAGTCATCGCAATTGGAGATTTAACTCTAAGTTTACGGCAAATTTGTTCAAAACACCATCCTAATCCGAATATTCCCAAGAATAGAACAAGGGAAACCAGTAAGAGTATATCAAAATTAGAAAAAAATACTTGTCTATTTAAACCTACAGCAGTAAAAATTAACAAAGCAAATCCCCAATCTACAATTTTCCCTCTCACCTTCTCTACCGTAGGTTTTATAGGTTGCCAAAGCAACAATCTAGAAATAAGCAAAGGAACCAATACAAGCTGCACCATGGTAACAAATAAATCAAGAGGATTAATCCCTCCGTCGATATTCGAAAATAAACCCACAATGAGCGGTGCAAAAAACAAGGAAGAAATAAAAGCGCCCAAAGTTCCGACTATGGCATATTTCAAATCACCATCCAAAATATGTGAAAATGGAATTACAGCAACACCAGGCGGCGTAGAGGCAATTACTACAAAACCAAGAAAAAGTTCAGGAGTTGGCATCAACCAATACGACAAAGAAATAATTACCGCACCAAATACTACGTAATTCAAAAATGACCCCACTAGCATTGGCAGGATCATCTGCTTTAAAGGAAACATTGCCTTTGTTGAAATACCTGTTGTTGAAAAGGTCATTACAAGTGCTAAAATATAAAATGTATACTCTTTTAACACGCGTGCCCAATCGCCAATTAGCAATCCTAAAATCACGGCCAAAACCAGAATAAAGTTTCGATTTAGTATTATTTTACGTGCAATCTGTGTCATATTGTAACAAATATCGTCAATGAACCGCAAAGATGTAATAATTCAAGCCAATTTCAAAATTATTCAGAATGAATACAGATAAGAAAGATGCATTTGATTACCATCCATTAATTAGTAACAGACTTATTTTGTACATTTGCCAAAAATACATTATTTATGAAGGGCAAACTTTTTTTAATCCCAACGACCTTGGGTGACACAGAAATTGATCAGGTAATACCAAACCACATTCAACAGCTTATACCAGATATTAAACACTTTATTGTTGAAAATATCAGAACAACACGACGATATTTAAAAAATGTTAATCGTGATATAAATATAGATGAGCTTACTTTTTATGAGCTAAACAAACGCACTTCACCTAAAGATATTTCAACTTACTTAGATGCCATTACCGATCATGACATAGGGATTATTTCGGAAGCTGGATGTCCTGGCGTAGCCGATCCTGGAGCTGATGTGGTAAAAATTGCTCATACAAAAGACATACAAGTTGTGCCATTGGTTGGACCTTCTTCCATATTACTTTCCTTAATGGGATCAGGATTTAACGGACAAAATTTTGCCTTTAACGGATATTTACCAATTCCGAGCGACGAAAGAAGCAAAAAAATAAGACATCTGGACAATCGTTCGCTTAATGAAGGTCAGACACAGATGTTTATTGAAACTCCTTTTCGAAACATGAAATTGGTAGAAGATTTGCTTCAAAATTGCAGTCTGGCAACCAAGCTATGTATTGCTGTTGACATTACGCTCGAAACAGAATACATCAAAACCATGTCGATACAAGCCTGGAAAAACAAAGTGCCTGATTTACACAAAAGGCCTGCAATTTTCCTAATCCACAGAGACAAATAAAATTATAAAAGCGCAGGTTAAGGAATCTGCGCTGAATATATTTTAGATTAGACTTTAGATATCCTCCTAAAGTGGGAACAATCTAAATCATTCTTTGTTTTCTTACTCCCTAAATTTTACAAACTCTTATAAAACTCAGGTAAAACTGACTTGAATTGATCAATTGCATCTTTTAATGATGCCTCTGTTCTTCCTCCTGCAGCATTCACGTGCCCGCCACCATTAAAATAATCTCGGGCAACATTATTAATAGGCACATTCCCCTTCGATCGGAAAGATATCTTTACAACACCATCCTTCTCAATAAAAATCACAGAAATCAGCATATCCTGAATTGATAATGGATAATTCACAAACCCCTCTGTATCACCATCTTTATAATTAAAACGAACTAAATCTTCCTTAGTTAAAGTAATTATTGCAGTTTTATATTCCGATAAAACTTCCAGTCCCTGATCCAGACAGTGACCTAATAATTTCATTCTATCAGGAGAAAAATTATCATAGATATTCGAATGAATCTTACTTTTATCAATTCCTTTCGCAATTAAACTTCCTACAATCGCATAAGTTCTTGGTTGAGAAGAATTGTAACTTAAGCCTCCTGTATCTGTAATAATTCCAGTATAAATGCATTCAGAAATCTGTTCATCAATCAAATCCTCATCTCCCAAGGCTTCAATAAATTCATACATCATTTCACAGGTAGAACACATTTTAGTATCAGAAAACATTACATCAACAATTTGCTCGGGTTCCGGATGATGATCGATCATGATTTTTTTTGCTGTAGCTTTTTCAAGTACAGCTTCCAAATCGCCCGAGCGCTTAAATGAATTATGATCAACAATGAAGATAAGATTGGATGAATTAATGAATTCTTCGGCCTTTTTCTTTCCATTGGTATAAATCCAAACATCGGAATTATCGGGTAACCATTTTAAGAAAAGAGGATAAGCACTTGGACTAATAATTTGTGCCTTTTTCCCTTTTTTCTTTAGATATTGATATAAGGCCAACGAAGATCCCATGGCGTCACCATCGGGTCCTGAATGCGGAATAATTGAAATTTTTTTGGATACTTCAAGCAATGCTACAGTTTCCTTAATTAGCTCTTGGTCTATCCTATTTTGCAAATTGTTCATTCTTTTCTCTCTTGGGATGATTAAAATAAGAGGTCAAAGATACAATAGATCGTTAGATATAGAAATAGAATCGTTTTTCAAATAACCTATTACGAAGAAGTAGTTCTGGAAAAATTAAATTCTCTCCCTTGTTTTGTTAAATTAGCTATTGCACAGGTGCTCAGAATCATTATTTTTGTATCTGGATCATTTAACTATACAAATATATGAGAAGCAATAGAACCTTTACCATGATAAAACCAGATGCTGTTGCAAACGGTTATATTGGGGCTATTCTGGCAAAAATTAACAATGCAGGATTCCGTATTGTCGCTATGAAATATACCAAACTTACTAAAGATCAGGCTAAGAAATTTTATGAGGTTCATCAAGACAGACCATTTTACGAAGATTTGACCGATTTTATGAGTTCTGGAACTATTGTGGCAGCAATTTTGGAAAAAGACAATGCTGTAGCCGATTTCAGAAAATTAATTGGAGCAACAAATCCAGCCGAAGCTGAGGAAGGAACAATTCGTAAAGAATTTGCTGAGTCGATGTCGCGTAATGCGGTTCATGGATCGGATAGTGATGAAAATGCATGTATTGAAGGAGCCTATCATTTCTCAGGAACAGAGATATACTAATCAGGAAACTAAAATAATATAGGGCGCATTAAGATTATCTTAGTGCGCTTTTTTTTATCGGACAACAATATCATCGATAATATGAGCTTGCACTTCGCGGTTTAATGCACGAATTAAACCTTCCCGAATCATTAAAAGTTCATTTCTAATTACCGACGAGCGAACCTTAACAAATAATTTTCTGTTACGAATG
>JBFFMG010000097.1:0-10668 GCA_041554215.1 Labilibaculum sp. | reverse complement strand
TCCATTTTTGAAAAACTGAATTCAACACCATCCCTAACACCACAGCACAAGCCAAAAGTATTGGAAACAATACCGTATTTCTATTATTGTTAATTCCCATGAAAAATATTTTAAATCTGTTCCTTTACATTTACATACTTTACTTCAACCCCTGCTCTCTCCAACAACTCCTTACCTTCAGCACTATGATATTCTTCCGAATAAACTACCCGAACAATACCCGCTTGAATAATTAATTTTGCACACTCGATACAAGGTGTTGCTGTAACATAGAGCGTAGCATCTTCACTGCTATTACTGGATTTGGCAACTTTGGTTATTGCATTAGCCTCTGCGTGTAATACGTACGGTTTGGTTTTGAAGTTTTCATCCTCGCAAACATTCTCAAAGCCGGAAGGTGTTCCATTGTAGCCATCCGAAATAATCATTTGATTTTTCACTATTAATGCTCCCACTTGTCTTCTTACACAATATGAATTTTCAGCCCAAATCAATGCCATTCTCACATATCGCCTATCTAATTTATCTTGCTTTTGGTCTAAATCCAACAGTTTCGCATTTTGCATATCTACCCTCTTATTTAAAATGATTCAAACAAATGTATAAAAATATTTTGGGAGAACTTCAACTGCTCAGTACAGAATCAAATAAAATTAATTACAATCCCTTGCCAATAAAAAAGCATTATTTAAACACCAATTCCGAACCGTTTATCAAAATGACCGTATACATTTAAATTTATCACTCAGGACATTCATTATCACACAATTGATAGGCCAAGCAGAATTTCTAAAAAGAAACTACACAAAAAATCATATGTATTTACTATAGATTTTCAATCAGATAAAGATATGTACTGAAAACCAATCATTTTAAGTCATTTTATTAAATTATCAAAAAAAGAACATTTGAGTTGTTAATATTTCTTAAAAGAACATATTTTACACGACCCAATTTCCCTAGCCACACAACAACAAACCAAGCTAAAGCGCACAGTAACATACCTAAACAATGAACCAGATTTTCAAAAATCATAAATACATCTTATTCATAATCTGCACGCTATTGGTAATAATATCCTCAACGGGATACTCAAACCCTATCAGTAATAAAAATCTAGCAACCGCTACTCCTAGCAATTCGCAAACAGTTTCAATCGATGATAATTCTATTTGCGAGGGAGAACTAACTCAAATCCATATCACTCCAAGTGAAATTGGCGTTAACTATCAACTCAAATCAGAAGAAACAAATATTGGGGCTCCTCAAGCAGGTAATGGCTCAACCATCCACTTCACCGTAACACCAAGCAGTTCATGTCTTTATCAAATTACAGCCATCAGCGCTTCAACTTTAGAAAGTATTACTTTATCGCAAACTGTAAGCATTGAAGTAATAAACAAACCAAATGATGAAGTTGAGGTAAATATATCTGAAAATCAAATTTGCATAGGTGAAAAAACTAGGATTTCTTTAGTATCCAGCGAATTGGGAGTAAGCTACCAATTGTACGATGGCACCTATATGAAAGAAGGCGTAATTGAAGGAAATGGTTCTACGATTTCATTTCCAGAATTCTCTCCTTTCCGTTCTGTTGTATACAATATCGTTGCTACAAATAAGACATGCGCTTCCACCTCAACCCTAAAACAAACTGCCAAGGTAATCGTTGGATTAGCCCCTGAAGATCACCTACATCCAACCATTGACAAGCATACAATTTGTAAAAACGAGGAGGTTGTAATCTCACTAACGCCTACAGATCCAGCAGTTAGTTATCAACTATTTAATGGGGACACCCCCATTGGATTACCCTTGAATGGAAATGGCGAGGACATAAACTTTGAACCAAACATCCCTTTAAACTCAACCACCTATCGGATTGAAGCACTTGGAAACAGATGCATACATCCAATTGATATTAGATACACTGTTGACGTTGACGTACACCACCCGCCACAAACAGATAGAGAACTTATCGCTAGTCGCGAAAAAATATGTGTCGGAGAAGAAGTCGTTTTATCGATTAACAATAGTGAAGACGGTATTTACTATCAACTTCACGATGGAAGTAATTTTTTAGAGGCAAACATTATAGGCAATGGGAATACAATCAATTTCCCCTCACTAACACCTACAGAACCAACTAAATATCAAGTTTATGCCTATGAATCTGTTTGCACAGATAAAATGACTTTAAGCAACAGCAAACAAATAGATTTTTTTGATATCAAACCCATGTCTCTTGAAAGCTTTACAACACCATCGGAAGTTTGTCTTGGCGAACTTGTGGATATAGAACTCCCAACTTCAATTTCGGGTATAGAATACATTTTGCAGGATGGAAATTATGAAATTAGCAGTACAATAGGTTCAGGAGAGTCAATAGTTTTTGAAGATATTCTGCCTGAAGAAAAATCCAGCTACAAAATTACAATTGGCAATTGCATGGATGAATTCATTGCCTCGAAACCCGAAATAACAATTCACAAAAATCCTAAACTACAAATACTTACTAAGGATGTTCAGTATGGAAATGATGGGCAAATTACGATCAGCACTTCGGAGGGAACAGCTCCTTATAAATACATCATTAATCCTGGAGAAACTTTTTCAACCGAATCAGAATTATTGGAACTAAATAATTTAGCAATTGGTACCTATCAAATACTTCTTGTTGACGCAAATTATTGCCGATCATCGGCTGCTGGACAATTAATCAACATACATTTAGAAGATGGCAAAAAAGTAATTGTTAGTAATGCGCTTACACCAAACGGTGATGGAATTAATGATGAATTGATAATTCAATATGAATCGAATTTAAGCCCTCCCGAAGTTTTCATTTTTAATATTTACGGTCAAGAAATATATCATACTAAATCCTACCAAAACGATTGGAAAGGAAGCTATAACGGATCAATTTTACCTAATGGTGCCTACTATTATTTAATTGATTTCAGGTCTGAAGAAATAAAACCAATTAGAGGCACACTATCCATTCTTGGAAACTATTAAGCGAATATATCCTTGTAAAAAAAGAAAACTGTTTATGAGAAGTCAAGTAAAGCTTATAACACTACTTATTACCCTGATAGCAATTGCTGATTTTTCGGCAAAAGCCCAACAAGTGCCTTTACTTGATCAGTACTACATAAATCCTGTTGTTTATAATCCAGCGGCTTCGGGAGCAAACGGATTATTCAACGCTTACCTTATTCGAAATCAAAAATTCATGGGCTTTGACGGTGGTCAGGTAACTCACGTGTTTACAGTTGATGGAGCCTTAAACGAAGGCAAATATGGTGTGGGTTTGAATCTCACTAACGATGATGTTGGAATTTTTAATAACACTCAAGCTTTACTAAACTATGCATATCGCTTAAAATTTGCCGACAATCACAATCTTCGATTTGGTATCTCTGCTGGAATTTCTGATTTCAGAATGGACATGTCGGGAATTGTAGCAAATTCGAATGATCCTTACCTGCTAAACAACAACATTAAAAACACTCAATTCATGGCTAATTTGGGTGTTTACTACAGCTACAACAAACTACTCATTGGAATCACAGTTCCTCAATTACTCAATAATTCGCTATCCGAATCAAGTGGCGAAAAACAAAGCTCGTACAATTTAAACAGACAGTTTTTAGTAACCGGAGAATATAAATTTCCAGTTAAATCAGTTAAAGACCTAAGCATATCGCCATTTTTAATGCTTAGATATGCCAACAGCACTCCTTTTCAATATGACGTTAATGTTATTGCTGATTTGAAAAACAAAGGCTGGTTTGCTGTCAATTATCGTGATAATTACTCGGTTGGTCTTAATTTGGGTGTGAAGATTCTTAAGAATTTTACGGTGGGCTATTCCTATGATATTGGAATTAAAAATTCGGGAAGATACTCTTCCAACAATCATGAATTTCTACTTGGATACAGTCTGCCATTATCGTCTGCCAAAAAACCCGATCGAATACTTGATAATGATAGCAATATCTTAAAAACCTTACTGGCCGAGAAATACAGAAAGATTGATTATTTAAGAAAGGCCTTGGAAGAAATGGAGAAAAGAGACAAACAGCTAGACCAAGACAGAGACGGTGTGGCTGACGATATTGATCAATGTCCTAATACTCCTTCTTACTACATTGTTGATGAAACAGGTTGCGCTGTAGATTCCGACGAAGATGGAATCGTCGACAGTGAAGATCTTTGCCCGGAAATACCCGGAAGTTTTGAAAATAAAGGTTGTCCGGAACAAAAAGAAGAAAAAATTGAGATGGAGGCTAATTTGGAAAACATCTATTTCACATTTGGTAATTTCACCCTAACAGAATACTCTAGAAATAAACTTGCAAGCCTAATTGTTATCCTGAAAAAGAACAAACACTACACGCTTAAAATGCATGGCCATACCGATGATATCGGCTCAGATAGTTCTAATGTAGAATTGGCCTACAAACGACTTTTAACGGTTAAAAACTACCTAGTTCTTAACGGTGTTCCCGATAATCAAATAATTGTTGTTCCTCATGGTGAAAAACTACCAATTGTGGCCAACACCGACAGCAAGAGTCGTGCAAACAACCGAAGAGTTTCCTTTGAAATTTACAATTACCAGTAACACAAAACGCTATCAATAGTAATTGATAGCGTTTTGTGTTATATATTGTATTTAGTATTGTTATTTAAACAGAAATATTTTTCTTTCCTGAGAACCTGGGCGTCCTATTACATTTTTAAGATAATCATGCACTTCGGTTAAAACACCTGCCTTCTGAATGTAGCCTTTTCCCATTGGCATACATGCTCCCCAAGCGCCACTCGGGCTGCAATCCTCAAAATCGACAATTTTTACAATGGTATGAACACCTACAGTAATTAAACACGTAGAATAATTTTTAGCCTCAGCCAAAACTTCAGCAACATTCTCTTTGGTCAAATCAATTACCTTATCGGCTTTTTTAGCAGCCAAATCGTTAATTGAGAAAATAGGTTGTCCTAAATCAATATCTCCTGCCTCCAATTGAAGAGTTCCTTTTAAAAATTCCTTTAGCACTTCAACTTTCGTGTTTTGAGCACTAAGAGTGAACCCAGCTAATACAAAAAGTATAAAAATAGATTTTTTCATGGTCTAGTTTTTCAGTTTTAAATTGATGAAATTCAATTATGTCTACAATCAAATCTACGAAATATGTCTACAAATTCCATAATATTAGATTAATTAAACTTAAACTCATGCGTTAAATTAAGACAAACACCAATCAATTAATTAGGTACACGGAAAAAAAATAGGAGAAACAACGAATCACTTAAAACGAAAAAAAAGCCTAGGCATCACACCAGACTTTTTTCACTAACCACTAATTACTAACCTAAATCTTTAATCTATGAAAAAAAACTACCCACTAGTTTTATTCTTTATAAAGTTATAAATTTAAAATGTTAAGAGCTTGAAAAAGAAGTTAAAGAAGCTTAAAACTTACTTGAGTAATTCGTGTGTTAAGAGGAACTGAGAGGGAGTAAAAAAGAAACCCGGTGTTCGGCCGGGTATCTATTTATCTAAATCTACTAATCTATGAAAAACCTAATCTTATAATCTCTATGAAACAAATGTAGTTTAAAATGAAGTTAACAGATTGGAACAAGTGTTAAAGAATGCTAAAAGCGTTAACAGAACTAATAAAACCTGGCTTATTCCCTAATTAGCAATACCCCAAATAGGCAGACTTAATAATTACTTTCTTTGATGTTCAACAATCCGAAGTAATAGACCTTCCTTAAGCAATAGCTTTTTTCAACTGTAGAAACAATTAATGCGAATTCTTACGTCCAAAACTTTTAGTCAACCTTAAAATTTCGATCTATCCTATTATAATCTTATTTTTCCGAAATTCGTAAAAACTCCATTCGGGGATTGGCGTTTGGATTAAAGGGGGGGATGGACCTGCCACCAACATGGCAATTGAACCCATAATTTCTCTTTCGGGCAGCCACGTTCGGGCAAACTCGTTCCAATTTTCAGGTTCTTTGCTAAGCAAGACAGGATGCACTCCGTACGAAAAGGTGAGTTCTTGACAGTCATTGGCATGTTGACTTACAACCACAATCCAAACTTCAGGAGCAAATCTCAAAATCATCCTAGCAGTTTTATCAGTTCGAGTAGGTGTAAATAAACTTGCACAAGGCACCGTTCGCAAGGCATTCTCTACCATGGTCGAAAGAGCCGCTGCTCCAGTAGTAGGATCTTGCGGATCGAAAACGACATTCAAGTCAATTTGTTGATGAGCAGGACGGTGTTGCTCGGTATAATTAGCAATATCCGCCAGCATTTTAACAGACTCTTCGGGATATTTGCCCATTGCTGATTCTCCCGAAAGTATTATACAATCTGTTCCATCCAGAATCGCATTTGCAACATCAGTCGATTCAGCACGAGTCGGTAAACGACTAATTGTCATCGATTCCAACATTTGAGTAGCCGTAATAACCGGTTTACCAGCCATCCTACATTTATTAATCAGCTGTTTTTGTATGATGGCCATTTTCTGAATCGGGATCTCCACACTCAAATCACCCCGAGCCACCATGATGCCATCCGAAACCTTGAGTAATTCGTCAAAATTATCCAGAGCATCAGCACGTTCTATTTTTGCAATAACAAAAGGGTCTTTGCCAAGACTATGAGCTGCTTTTCGCACATTTTCGATGTCGGCAGCTGTTTCTACGAACGATTGACTAACTGCATCTACCCCATTTTCTAAGGCAAATTTAAGACATGCATGGTCGTGATCAGTAAAGGCACTTAACCCAAGATTTATACCTGACAAATTGAGGCCTTTTCGAAATCAAGTTGTTCATAGCGAAATATTTCTCCTACAGGGAAGCTCTCTATTTGTATTTTATCAGCTAAAGTCATATTTGTTCTGATGAATTCTAAAATGAATGTCTAATCAAATTTACAAATCATCCATTTGACTTTACTTTCAACTCTGAATTTGGAAGATCACACAAGACTAGTCAATCTTTAAATAGAATCGTAAATATTACAATTGTTGAGCCATACAGTGTCAAATACCTTTTAAGAAGTGAGGTGCGCCACGAAAAACAAACAAAAAAATTAACAGAGTTTTGAATACTTAGTGAATTTTCCACTAAAACCGAAAGAGAAAACATCACATTCTCTCTTTGTCATAAACTTGGCACATTTGACAGCTTAAAATTCCGCTAACTTAACTTGCTTGCTGTATTGCATAAAAACAATATACATCTCTGTAAAACATGCAATTAACCAAAAAAAAACAGAACAATATAACAAACTTCCAATATGAGAATTAAATTACAAATTAGTGCAAACAAAGAATTGGTTCCTTTTAATTATCAGCATTTGCTAACTGGAACAATTCACAAAAGGCTTGGGAATAATCAAGATCATGGAGCTGTATCCTTGTATTCTTTTTCGAATTTAACTGGATCAAAAATAAGCAACTTGATTTCCATGATGGTGCAGAATTTAGTATCAGTGCCTGGACTCCTTTTCTCCCTCGCAATACTTTCTCAATCAGTTGATTATGCGATTGCAGAAACCTTATTCTCGATTTAGTCCCTCCATCATATTTTGTTAACCTTAAGACTTACAGCAAGATAAGACATCCAAGCAAATTTGTACCCCAAAAACCAAAAATTAAATCGATTTATTTAACTTATTAAAAGTCTTTTCAATTTCTGAAACCACATTTTTGGAAACCCCACAAGTTTGCGCAATCAGCCTCCAATTAGTAAGGGCCTCTCTGACCTGTTCCAAAATTAAATCAGGTCTTTTGATTCCAAAATGATCTGCCAATTTTAGTAAGTGTTTTTCTCTCGGATTCTTACTCTCTCCTGCCACCATGGTACTATGTATGCCATAAGCTGAAGTGGAGAATGTAAGATCATAGGCAGGTGCCATTTTCCAGTTTCCTTTTCCATCCATTAAAAAGGAGAAGTTTTTACTGTGATCATCCCGGTTGTGAGCAAACACATTAAACGCAGCAAGACGAAAGACTTTTTCATAGGCATTTACATGCTTTTCCAGTCGAAATGCACAATCCATCAGGTGGCCGTAATCCATTGTACTCATTCGAAAATTATCATGCATTAAACCACTTGCTGTATGTGCATGAAGTCTGCCATATACTGTTCTATCGAAACGCCTGGTACCAAAGTAGGTTTGCCCTGATTTGCCATGAAACAATTGACATTCACTCATTTCTATTCCTGCCTTCAGAGCCATCTGATAGTAAGCATATTCGATTTTGGCAATTTCCGCATTGTCTTGGGATGATGGAAATTTAATCAACCACTCCTCAAAACCATCCTGCATTTGATCATATCCATGAACCAGTTCATTGCTTTGCCTATTGAATCCCACCAAAATCTTTGGTCTCGCTCCTCCTGAAGATCCACCCAAAGTAAAAAGTTCTTCTATCATCTCCGTGCTTTCACCTTTGAGAACATGCTGCATTTCCACGGCAATTGCATCCAATTCCAATTGCTTGTCAAAATCATACTTATCTTCCTGTTGTGGTTGATAGCAAAGAGCTCCCATTCCGGTTTTTCCTACATAAGCAAGTCGATCCATTGGAGTCACTCCATAAATATCAACTCCCCTGGAACTTAAACTACGATCCAGTAGCAATCTGCCCCAGCCATCGGGCAAAGAATCATTAAAAACGCCGTAAAGCCCTTCAAATGGCTCCTTTTCTGCATTTGTAATCTCTTTGGTAAATGGAATTTTAATCGGAGAAATATTCAATCCTGTTTTTAAAAACTCCTGATGATATCGAAAATAAATTTGTCTGTTATTCAGAACCATCTCTCCTACCTCATAAGTTTTCCCTTCTAACAGAAGAGAGACCAATATGTTTTTTGTCTCTTCCATTGTTTAAGATTTTGAAGTAAATAAACTTTCAAGATTTGATTGATCCTCCCTGGGCTGAAATACATTTTTGAAATCTTCCAAACGACTTATTAAGTGAGCCAGCTTCAAAAGAGATTCCAATGAAATTTTACCGGTAGTTTCAAAACGTTTCAGACTTCCCAATGAGACTCCTGACCGTTCAGCCATCTCAGACTGAGACAAATTTAATTGTTTGCGCAAAGCCTTATGACGTTCCGCCAATGCTTTACTGACTTCGGCTGGTGTTGTTGATACTGAATACATGTAGTTAATATATTAGCTAAATATATGAATAAAATCTTATTTAACTAATATATTAGCTAAATAACTCAAGTTTTTTATCATATAAAACCTAAATCCAAAAGCTAGTTAGGACAGATATGATTATATATTAAAACATTTTAAAATTGATACATAGGAACTCCATTCAAAGGATTTTGAGGGTATTTCAGACAAAGTTTAACTAACACATCTTCATGTGTTACTGCAACATTCATTACCGTGTCATTTCCACCGTAATAAATAAATATTGTACCATCATCCTTACGATGGGCACCACAACAAAATACGACATTAGGAACATGTACATACTCTTCTTCATTCGTTTTACAGTCCGCTTTAGTGGGGAAAAGAATCGGAATATTAGAAACCTGAACTTTCTCCGGACTTTTAAAATCATGAAGAGCAACACCCAAAGTATATGGATTACCATCCATAGTTCCTCTCACCCCATGAAAAATATTAATCCATCCGTATTTTGTTTTAATAGGCGTTGCACCTGGTCCTATTTTACTTCCAAATGTGCTTGGGCCACCAGCCTGTCTCATTATTGGTTGCTTGGTCAGTATCCAATTATTATTGAACAAATCTTTATTGTACCCAATTTGAATCTCTCTAAAAACGCCACCAGTATGGTCTTCAGTATGATCATTAGGGCGAAAAAGAGCATAATACTGATCATTTAATTTTTCAGGGAAAATTACGACATTTCGCATATCCACATCCATTAACGGACCATGCCTTACAAACGACTTAAAATCCTGAGTTGTTATCAACGAAACCCGAACCTTATCTTTTTCCTTTGCGTGATAGGCGCTATAAGTAATAAAATAAGTGTCTCCAATATGAGCAATCCTAGGATCTTCGACGCCTCCTGCTTCATTTTCAATCAAGTTTTTCTTACTAGTTCCCTCGGCAAATTTATCCTTATCATTACAAGGTTTTATACTTGGTGAAGGATCAATCACCCAATTGTTTATTCCATTGTTGCTACGAGCTATACCAATCACTGAAATTCCATTACGAAGATGAGATCGAAACAACATTATCACCTCATCGTTATAGAATGTAATGCCCGCATTATGCACAGTGATTACTTGGTATTTGGGATCTGTCCAAACACGATTAACATCTGCACTGCTGACAATTGGATTTCCGGGATATCTGGAAACAGGTTTATTTAAATCAACTTCCGTCTCCCAATCAATAATGTGTAAATTCCTCTTGCAAATTTCCATAAGTGTCTCTTTTTAATGGCTCAATCCATATTCATTGTCCTACAAATAAAATTCTTATAGCTCAACAGTAAGTATACTCTGCTTCCATATCTGTATACTTTACTCCCTAATTTAGTAAAAATGAGCATAAGCTCTAAAATAGAATGACTACCTCTTGTCAGCCTATTCGTATTTTATTACTTTTCCTAAAAAAACATGCTTAGGGTA
>JBFFMG010000096.1:0-10761 GCA_041554215.1 Labilibaculum sp. | reverse complement strand
GCAAAAGCAAAATCGAACTCTAATTTTTGCGCCTCAGTCAACTTAACTTCTTTCTGTACTTTTTCTTTTTTAGGTATTAAATCAGCTACTCCTGCAATCACAGGAGTTGTTACTACACAAGCAAATAGAATTGCCATCCAAAATTTACATCCCACCTTCATCCATCTTTATTTTGAGAAGCTTGCAAAATCTCCAACATTCCATTCTGAAACTTCACCTTGTATATCAACATAATTACCTATCATAGAATTTTCAAGGTTCAAGTTTTCAAGGTTTGAATTTCGCTGAATGATTGAGTTGCGCACCAAAGTATTACTAACTATTGTATTGGCACCCACCGAAACATGAGGCCCAATTACTGAATTTATAATCTTCACATTTTCTCCAATATAACATGGAGGTATAATAATGGAATTTTCTGAAATTGAAGATGAACAAACCAATTCATCTTGTTTATGATATTCCAATATTCTTTGATTTGTATGAACAGTTGCATCTTTATTTCCACAATCCATCCATTCTATAACCTGTCCTGGTTTAAAAACTAAACCTTTGTTTTTCATGTTCTCCAAGGCATCAGTAAGCTGATATTCACCGTTTACAAGCACCCTATTTTTCAAAAGGTATTCCAATTCATCTCTAAGGTTATCACCATCTTTAAAATAGTAAATACCAATTATTGCTAAATCAGATACAAAATCTTTTGGTTTCTCAACAAAATCAGTAATGTTGTTCTTGTCATCAATTTTAATAACTCCAAAAGCTGATGGATCCTCTACTTGTTGTACCCAAATAACACTATCTGCTTCGGCATCCAAAACAAAATCGGCTTTAAATAAAGTATCTGCGAAAGCAACTACAACTTTATCGGTTAAAGAAGGTGCCGCGCAATAAATTGCATGTGCTGTACCCGGTGCTTCTTCCTGATAATAAATGCTTGCTTTAGCGCCAATATTTTTGGCAATATCACATAATCTTTCTTCAACTTCCTTGCCAAAATCACCAATAATGAAAGCTATTTCGTCAATTGCTTCATCAGAAACTTTTGCAATTTCCTCAACAAGGCGCTGAACAATAGGTTTTCCTGCAATTGGAATTAAAGGTTTTGGAACTGTTAAAGTGTGAGGACGCATGCGTTTCCCCATTCCTGCCATTGGAACAATTATTTTCATTTGTTAACTATATTGTAGTAGTGAATTGTAAAATAACTAAAAAACGGATCAAATGTACAGTTTTGGAATTTGTTTTGATCCAAATTAATAATTTTTAACGCATTAGGATTTTCCGGTGTGGCCAAATCCTCCAGCACCTCTTTCTGATGTTTCGAGATCTTCAACCGGTTCCCAACTTACTGTTTCGTGAGTAGCAACAACCATTTGGCAAATTCTATCTCCATCTTTAATCTCTACAACCGTATTTGAAAGATTAGCAAGAATCACTCCTATTTCACCTCTATAATCTGCATCAATTGTTCCTGGAGTATTTAAAACTGTTACCCCTTCTTTTAGTGCCATACCGGAACGCGGACGAATTTGAGCTTCGAATCCAGCCGGTAATTCAATAAATAATCCTGTTTTAATTAGTCTCCGTTCCAATGATTTTAAAAAAACGGGCTCGTTCAGATTAGCTCTAAGATCCATACCTGCAGATAATTTTGTACTGTATTGAGGTAGGTCGTGTTTTGATTTATTAACGATTTTTACTTTCATATAAATGACAATAGCTTAAAGAATAATTCATTTCTATTCGAGTGGCTAAGTTACATTTTTCAAAACTCTTATGAAAGGTTGAATGAAGGTCTTAACTATTTATTGATTCTAATCATTTTGCCCAAAGAACTCCATAATCGTTCTTTCTGAATAACCACAATAATAAAGATGAATAGTAATACGGTTTTAACTGCCATTTTTAGCCATTGACTTTCAATACTTACATAGGTACTTCCCATAAAAATAGCTAATGCCAAAAGTAAATAAAATAGAATCCTCTTTAATTCATAAGGAACTGGGAAGTATTTTTGTCCAGCAATATAAGATATTACTGTAATTGTAAAAAAGCAAGCTAAAACAGAATAAGCAGCTCCCATATATCCAAATTTGGGTACCAGAAGGATGTTTAAGACAATAGTAATTATTGTGCCTAGAATTGCAATGTAGGCGCCAAAATGTGTCTTGTCGGTCAGTTTGTACCATAATGATAATGAGAAGAAAATCCCAAAAAATAGATTGGCCATAAGTACATAAGGAACAATACCAAGTCCTTTATGATAACGAGGATCAATCAAGATTTTCACTATGTCAATATAAAACATCACGCTTAGAAAAATAATCAAACCAAATATTACAAAATACTTTAACACATCGGCATACACTTGCTTTGATCTTTTTTCTTTGGCTTGAGAAAAGAAAAAAGGTTCGAATGAATATCGAAAAGCTTGTATAAACAAGGTCATGATAACAGCAAGCTTGTAATTAGCACCATAAATACCGGTTTGATACAGTGGGTTTTGAGATTCCGGAATCAACTCGGGCATGATCATTTTATCCAAATTGATGTTAAGTGTTCCGCATATACTAACAATTAAAATAGGTGAAGAATAGCGAAGTATTTTAAACAGTAATTTTCGATCCAATTTTAGATCTACCTTTAAAATATCCGGAAGTAGTAGAAGTAAATTAATAAGACTAGAGATGAATATCGCCAGAAAAATATATCCTATTCCAAATTCTGGATTCCAAATTTTGGTAATTGGGAAATCGGGGAAATGCTTATAAATCAATGGACACAGAACTAAAAAGAAAAGGTTAATTCCTAAATTAACGCCAATATTGATTAATTTTAATCCCGCGTAACGCACTGCCCTGTTCTCTTGACGCAATTTTGCAAATGGTAAAGAGGTAATGGAATCAAAACCTAATGTTAGCGCCAATAAAATAACATAACTCTTATTTGCTGCAACATCTAAATAGTCAGATAATGGATTTATAAAAATGATAATTGCAGCACAAAATAATACGCTAGTGAATAGTAAAGAAATAAATCCAGTTGAAAAAGTGAGATTACTCTCCTTTTCGTCACTTGCAAATCGAAAGTAACCCGTCTCCATACCATAAGTTAATACGACTAATAGTATAGCGACATAAGACATTAAATTTGTTACGATCCCGTATTGTTCCGGAATAAACAGATTTGTGTATAATGGTACCAGCAACCAATTAAGTAAGCGACCAATTATAGAACTAGCACCATATATTACGGTTTCGCCAGCAAGCTTTTTAAGAGGATTCAAATTGTGCGAATTATTGGGTTAAAGTTTGGCAAATATATGATAATTTTATTTTTCATTTTCCTAAAGTATCTGAAAATGAATTCATAGATGTTCCACGTGGAGCAATTTTAATATTTACTCAAAAAAAGACCCTTCGGTATTTATATCAAAAATAAATAAGGGGCACACAAACGATTTCGATAGAAATAATTGATAATTTGGCTCTTATATCCTTCCCAAACACTTTTTTATACCAATTTTTTTTTCCACTTTTGTTGACATACGCGTTAAGAAACGTTTATGTTAGTGTTTGTTGTTTAAGTATTTTGTGAAAATCCTGACCTCCTGGTCAGGATATTTCTTTTTAGAGAAGTTTGTATTATCAAAAAACTTAACGGATACTTTTACCAAAAGGTGTTAATGCGAAACCTGCCAACTTAACATGCTGAACTGCAAAGGGAATTCCAATTATTGTGATGGTAAATAGTAATGCAAATAACAAATGAGTTATTGCTATCCATAATCCGCCAATAAAAATCCATATTACATTTAAAATGATACTTAAGCATCCACCGGCATGCTCATTATACTCAACCTTTTGTCCGAATGGAGCCAAACCCAATACTGATAACTGTATTATTTTCAGGCCAAAAGGAATCCCAACAATCGTTAAACACATTAAAAAACCACAGATGATATACTCAAGGAAAATGAAAATTCCTCCAAATATTATCCAAATAATGTTGCCAAGTAAACTCATAACTTTTTTTTAAAAAATTAAAACTGATACGACAATCCTACCTGAAGAACAAAATCAGGTGCTGTATTAACTATTATATCCTCGGTAAAAGCCAAGGTCAAAGATAAATCATCAGCAATAAAATAATCTACTCCGAGAACCAATTGTGCCGAGGCTTTTCCTAATTGTTTTGTATATGATTTTTCGTACAAACTCGTATGAAAATCGAGTTGTGACTTTATATACCAATTATTGTTTGCATTAAAAGCCAATCCTACACTTCCGAACCCTAAGTTTCGAGTTACTTTACTTGCTAGAATTGCTCCTTTTCCAATTCTAAGATAACCCCCTGAGTAGTAAAAACTGAATTCCTTCCTTTTGGGTGAAGAATTAGTCATTCCTGTAAATTGAAATCCAAAATCGTTTGTGCCACTTCCAATCAAATTTTCTTTATTCCCCGTTGATAACTTTAGAAAGGAACGAAAAGAAAGGTTGTGACCCAAAGCTTGGACAATGGGAATCCCAATTGAAACACTAATATCACCAAAACTTAAATTACTTTCATTCATTTCGAAAATAATTTCTTTTTCCTCCATGAAAAAGTAACTTAAACTATAATCGGGCATTAACTCCCTTGACTTTCCGGGTAAATTGAACGTATCGTGCCAATTACTAATAAAAGAATCCATTACACCACTAGAATGTTTAACTACCGGAATAGTTATCCCCACCTCCAATTTAGAATACATAGCATATCTTAAAATAAGCTCATTTCTATACATTTCCCCATCGAGGTAAATAGCTTCATCGTTTATTTGAGCACTTGTAGCATTATTAGCGACGTTAAAATAATTTCCGAAAAAAAATGAATTCTGTTCAAGGATTGTACCTCCAGGATTGGTTGGAATTCCAAAAAAATGAACTAAAGGACTTTGATTATGAGTTTGAAATGGGGTAACTAATTTCTGACCAAGAGCGTAATTAGTGAATAATAAAAATCCAATAAAAATAAATACCTGTACTTTCCTCATTTATGTACTTAACCAGATTAATTTGATCCTTGAAATCAAACTTAGTTACTATTCGTCAATATTCCACACTAAAGCCGCTGCACCCTTTACTCCTGAATTGCCCTTTACTGAAGAAATTTTTAGTTGAGTTCTCCCTTGAAATACTGAAAGTAAATTTTCCTCCATATGGTACTTTGTTGGCTTTAAAATTAAATCGCCAGCCTTTGCTAATCCTCCTGCCAAAAAAATTGCTTCCGGACTATTAATGGCAACCACATTTGCCAATGCTATACCCAATATTTTGCCTGTAAATTCAAAAGACTCGATAGCGATTTGATCACCAGCATATGCTTCGGTAGCCAATCTTCTTGCACTCATATTACAGAAAGGAATATTGCGCAGCTCACTTGCGTTAGTATATTTTGCCAATAGTTTGCTTACAGTTCTTTTAATTCCTGTTGCAGAAACATATGTTTCTAAGCAACCCAATCTTCCACAACCACAATGTCTGCCCTCTGGACGAACAGTCATATGTCCCATTTCACCTGCAAAACCAGAATGACCATAAACCAATTCACCATTCACAACAATTCCTGATCCTAAACCCGTTCCCAAAGTTAGCACCATAAAATTCTTCATGCCTATGGCAGATCCAAACATCATCTCGGCCATAGCTGATGCATTGGCATCATTTGTAACAAAAACGGGAATGTTTATTTTTTGATTCAAAAGCTTACCCAATTCAACCTTACCCTTCCATGGTAAATTTGGAGCATCTTGAATGCATTGGTTAAAATAATTGGCGTTAGGTGCTCCAACTCCAATTCCAATTAATTCACAATCTAATTGACTAGTAAGTCTATCTATTCTATTGCATAATTCATCAATAAATAGATCAAATAAATGATATTGCCGAGTAAAAATAGAATCCTCAATAATAATATTCCCCATCCTATCTACCAGACCAAAAACCGTATTCGTTCCACCAATATCTATTCCAACAGCTAGTCTTTGCATACAAATTGATTTTCTAAAATTACAAACGCTCCTTAATCAGCGATCGAATTGGATTAAAAATACGTTGCAATAAACGAAGATCGTCGGTGATTATTTCCGCCTGACCTTCAATTTGTTGTGAAAAATCCAATTCAATACCATAATTAGTAACCAAACCCTTCGGGAAATCCACATCTAGACTGTACTTCTGATCTTCAGGCACTTTCGATATGGATCGAATGGTTCCTTCCAGCATACCATATTCAAGATAAGGATAATTATCAAGTTTAATATTTACTCTCTGTCCAATTTTTACTTTTCCGGCTCCTTGCACGCCCAATTCAACCCTAGCTACAATTTGGGTCGAGTCTGATGGTAAAACAGTAAAAACCCGATCACCAACTTTCACATTTTGATTGGAGCTGTAAAATCGGTTAAAACTAACCTTCCCATCAACCGGTGTTTTCAGTACATAATTCTGTTCCCAGATGTTTATTTGAGCCCTCAAATTATCAAAAGATTGAATGAGAAGATTTTGCAATTCTTTTCGCTCTTTTTCCTTATTCAATTCCAAATCGATAATTTGTTGATTAACTTCAGAAATACTAATCTGAGTAGAGGCGAGAGAAGATCGCGTGCCATGAAAAGCATAGCTCTGTTCCAAATATTGTTTACGGGCATTTTGAAAATCAGACTGCGAAATAACCCCGCGAACAAATAAAGATGAATCGCGAACAAATTGCTTTTTTGATATCGCCAATTCACTTTCCGAAATCACTTTTTGTTGGTATTGCCTGTCGTAATACAAATTGTATTTGCTGATTTTATCCTTGTAAGATTCTATTTTACGATCGTAATAGTCGAGATCAAAAAAACGTTGGTAATCAACATAGGATTTTAAAAAACCGTTGTAGTAAGATTGAACCTCACCCAAACGAAAATTACCTTCCAATAAATTGGATTTGATACCCTCTACACCAGTAAGATGCTCGTGAAATTCTTCCATTTTTGTTTTTAAAACAAAAACATCATTATTAACGGCCGGATTTTCGATAATCGCTAAAAGTTCCCCCTTTTTAACATCTTGATTGTCCTCAACATACAAGTTTTGAATCTGGCCAGATGATCTGGCGACCAATTCAGCAGGTGGATTCAAAGTAGTAAGAACCAATTTGGAATGTATAATATCCGGATAACGGAAAAACCAACTTCCTATTAACAAAGCAAAAATAACTACAAAGAAAAGAGTTGTTCCACTGCGAATGATCCAATTGGGCATTCTTTGCAAAATCTCCTTTACTTCATCCGATCGTAATTCTATATTTGTATCCTTCTCCATAAGATTAGACGCTGATTAAATTTTTGATATCCCTTGCTGATTTACGCTTAAATCCCCTAAAGGGGGACTTTAAAAAATGACTTTTTATTGAAGCCCCTTTAATGGTTTGGGGTATAAACAGGTAAATTATTTTCTAATTGCCGAGTTCCAACTGATTTTTTACTAACTCATAATACGCTCCCTTCAACTTCGTCAAATCTTCGTGAGTTCCCTCTTCAACAATTTTGCCCTTATCCAAAACGATAATTTTATCAGCACTTCGAACGGTGCTTAAGCGATGAGCCACAACAACAACCGTTCTTCCTTTATTAAATTCGTCTAGATTGTTCATGATTGCTTTTTCGTTATTCGCATCCAAGGCATTGGTTGCCTCATCGAAGAACAAAAATTTAGGGTTTTTATAGACTGCACGAGCAATTAAAATTCGTTGCTTTTGACCTTGACTTAAGCCATGGCCGTTGGCACCAATTCGTGTGTTGTACCGCAATGGCAGGCTTTCAATGAACATGTCGATACAAGCAACCTGAACGGCATACAATAATCTCTTTTTATCAATGTTCTCCACTCCAACGGCAATGTTTTTGGCGATGGTATCCGAAAAGATAAAACCATCCTGCATAACAACGCCACAATTTTGTCGCCACATCGATGAACTGTAATTTTCGAGAGTGACTCCGCCCAAGGAAATTCTTCCTTTTGTAGTGGGATAAAATCCCAGCATCAGCTTAATTAAAGTCGTTTTTCCGCTACCCGATGCACCTACAATTGCAGTCGTTTTTCCATCCTCTATCTTCAAATTAACATCATCTAAAACCATTTCGGAATGTTGACCTTCGTATTGAAAAAATACTTTTTCAATGTCAATCGCCTTTTCTTCTGGAATATCTGTTAGTCGATCTTCATTTGGCGATTCCTCCTCTTTCATTTCGTGTATTTCACCCAATCGCTCAAGCGAGATTTTAGCATCCTGCCACGAATGAATAAACTGCACCAAATTATCAAGCGGGGAATTCAATTGACCCAAAATGTACGACACCGCCAACATCATACCCAAAGTCATGCCGCCATCGAGTACCGACTTGGCCGCCAAAAAGGTGATGATGATATTCTTAGTTTCGTTGAAGAAAATGGAACCTGAAACTTGATACTGATTCAAAGCCAGACCTTTGGTTCTCACCTTAAACAATTCAGCTTGTATTTGCTCCCACTCCCAACGCTTTTGTTTCTCGCAGTTGTTCAGCTTAATTTCCTGCATTCCGGTGATTAACTGCACCAATGAATTCTGATTGTTCGAAAGTTGAGCAAATCGTTTTCCATCCAATTCTCGGCGCTTTCGCAGAAAAAGATTCACCCAAATGATATACAAAAGCGATCCAACTACAAAAACAAAAAAGATTTGCATGTCGTAAATGGCCAAATCAATTCCAAAAATCACCAAGTTAACCATCGAAAACAGGATGCTCAAAGTTGATGATGTCAGGAAATTTTCGATTCGGGTATGATCTTGTATCCGCTGCAGCAAATCTCCAATCATCTTGATATCGAAAAAGCCAATTGGCAATTTCATTAACTTGATTAGGAAATCGGAGATCAATGAAATATTAATTCGGGTTGATATGTGTAAGAGTATCCAGCTTCGAATGAATTCCACCGACATTCGGGAAATAAACAGTACCAATTGGGCAATCAGTACCAAATAGATAAAACTCAGGTTCTGCGTATTGATACCTACATCGACTATGGATTGGGTAAGGAATGGAAAAATCAGCTGCAGCATACTCCCAAACAACATTCCCAATGCCAATTGCACCAAAAATTTACGGTACGGTTTCAAATATTTTAACAGAAAACCAATGCTCTTTTTGTTGGAAATATCCTCGTCGCCCTGAGCGTAAAAATCAGGTGTAGTTTCCACCAACAAACACAAGCCTTTCAGTTCTCCCTGACTTTGTGTACTGGCCCACGACTTAATGAATTCCTCTTTGGTAAATTTCAACAATCCGGATGCCGGATCGGCAACATGAACCGTTGTTGTCTTCTTTTTTACCTCGATTTTGTGCACCACCACAAAATGATTTTGCCCCCAATGGCAAATAGCCGGAAGCGTAGCATCATCCTGTAACTGCTCGTAGCTAATGCGAACGCCCATGGTGCGCAGGCCAATACTTTCAGCCGCATCAGCAATGCCCAACATAGAAACTCCCTCGCGGGTAATGTGCGATTTATCACGTAAGGACTGTAGACTGAAGTTTTTACCAAAATGTGAGGCAATCATGCGCAGGCAAGTCGGGCCACAATCCATGGCATCCAATTGGCGGAAATGGGGAAATTTTTTCTTCAAGGCAGAATGGTAGTTAGTCAATTTATTATAGTCAAGCTAAAAATAGGGAAAATTGTTGGAATCATAAGATTTCAGATAATTTGAGTGGGCTTGTTACAGTGAGCACTTATTCTCCCCACAATGCCTTATTCAATTTATCGACCTTGTTTTTATCCAAAATAAATTTTCCCGCTTCATTATATATGCCACATTCTTCCACAGATACATAACCTTCATCTGTCTTCCATTTTGCAATATAAGGATTGTAGTTACATTTTTTAGGCTGCGAATAAATATTATCAGGTTGTTTAAGGTATGCACGGCAATCAGTGCACATATGTCGAAATTCACAATCTTTGCAAACCTCTATTTGATCTTTTGATAGACTCCAATATTTCTTAAAATTCGGATGATTTAAAGCTTCTTTTATCGTCGTGTTTCGAATATTACCAAAACTCTCACTCATTGAGGGACAATTCTTAATATTTCCATCAACATCAATAGAAACTTTACTGTTCAAACATGAATTAAACTGTGAGGATTCACAAAATGTCCTCATTTCGCAAACAAATTGTTCTTCCTGTATAATTCCGCAATGCCTGTGGGAATCTACAACTTGTCGGATTTGAAAAATTGTTGCCTGCTCTACATTTCTTCTTTCTCTATTTTGCGAAGATGTCAATACAACAAGTCTAATTTTAGATGTTTTTTTAACTAAGTCATCAATAAATCCTTTAGAAAACGTATTGGGCACAACAAGCTCAATGAACTTGACTTTAGATTCATGAAAAGCATGAATAACTTCTTCCAATTCCTTTTGTAATATTTCATGATAAAATCGAAGTTGCACATTAGGAACTGCAAAATCAGATATTTCAGAAACTATTTTTGGTAATTCTTTTATCAAATCGGCACCAAAATCTACGATACAGGTTTCGAACTCAAAAGGGATGTGCCATTGCTTATCTAATTCAGGAAATAATTCCAGATCTTCCCGATCGCAGGGAAAACAAATCTCATTTTCAAATAAATATTCGGAATATCCTTTCACATCAATATCCTTATACTTTTCTACTAAATTAGTAATGG
>JBFFMG010000095.1:0-10778 GCA_041554215.1 Labilibaculum sp. | reverse complement strand
TATTATGCAGGAAAATCGACACTGAAAGAGGAAGAGCAGTTGAGATTGTATTTTTCGCGAATGGATTTATCTGATACTACAGGAGCCGACAGAGAACTATTCTTATTATTCTTAAAAATTGGGAATGAACCAATGCCTGCAGATTGCTCAGATAAGTTACTTCTTAAAATTAAAGAAATTCAAAATAATAATTGGCGCAGTTCATTAACTCGATTCTTTAGGTGAAGAATTGACAGAGCTTCGAATAATCAAATTTTTGAAGCTTTTTGTTTCTAACTAAAAGTTCTCAAGAAGTAGGAATTGATTATAATTCTATAGGCTGATTAGGTCGTCGTCTAAATTGTCATTTAGCGATTTGAATCCTTTTCCCAGAATTTCATTAGTTTCCATAACACTTACAAAGGCTACCGGATCAATAGAATGTATATAGTCTTGTAACATCGATAATTCCCTTCTGTTTACAACAATAAATATTATTGATTTTTCCTTAAGATCTAGTGTTCGATTACCTTTAATAATGGTTCCGTTTAAATTGAAATCTTTAGTGATTTTAAGTCTGATTTCTTCAAACTTATCAGAAATAATAAACAATGCTTTTTCGTAAGTTGAACCTTGTAAGGTAATATCGGTGACTTTCCCAATAATGAAAAGAACGATCCATGAATACAAAGGAATTTGCCAATCCATTTTAATATACAAACTGCTCAATACAATCAGCGAGTCAACATAAATAACAAGCTGTCCGAGAGGAAGCCCTGTGAACTTAGCCCCAATCATAGCAATAATATCTGATCCTGCAGAAGTTGCTTTGGCTTTTATTATTAGACCTAAACCAAAACCAATAAAAATACCTCCAAAAATACAAGATAAGAGAACATCGTCTACCAAAGGTATAAAGCCCCACCAAGTGCTAATAACATCAATAAATAAAGCACATAGAATAAAAGAGAGAAAAGTTTTAACACCAAAACGAGGTCCTAATAATTTAATCCCAATTAAACTTAAGGGTATATTAATAGCTAAACTTGCCATTCCAACAGGAATACCGCCCCCATACTTTCTAAACAAATCGTTCGAATAGTCCATGAACTGGTAAATAATGTTGGAAAAAAAACCTTCGTAATCGGCTGGATTTAGAGTCCCAAAAATACCATGAGGAAATAAGCCAATAGTTAATTTGTTAATGATAATACCTACTCCATAAATGCTGCCAGGAACAATTCCATGCGGAATAATAAAAAAAACGAATCCAGTAGCCATTATTAGGGCTCCAGCAATTAAAATGGCATAATTGTAAAACCATTTACCTGAGAAAAGTGTATCTTTTTGTATGAAAGTCAAAATGATTATGATTTATGAAGTTGGAATTGATCTTTAAGTTACCCTAGTTATTTTTACAAAATAATAGTTTTTATTGAGATTTGTTGGGCTTAAGTGGATATTTTTCTGATAAAATAAATTGACTTGCTGTTGTTTTGTTAGTAAAGAATTGATTGTTTTGCAGGACAATCAAAAACTGGAAACTATGAGGGCGAAATTAAGTAAGTTGCTGATGCAATTGTGTGGGTGGAAATATATAGGTGATCTACCGCAGGTTAAAAAGGCAGTTGTGATTGCAGTTCCACATACTTCCAATTGGGATTTTGTGTGGGGAAAGCTTGCTTTTTTAGCTAATAATATTCCGACTAAAGTCCTGATGAAAAAAGAGCTATTTATTTTTCCACTTAAATATATTTGGAAATCGTGGGGAGTGATTCCTGTGAACCGTTCCACAAAAGGCAATATGACCGATGAACTTGCTAAAGAGTTCGCGAGTCGGGAGTCCCTGTACCTGTCTATTGCACCTGAAGGCAGTCGTAGTTTACGATCAGAATGGAAAAAAGGATTCTACTACATCGCTCTAAAAGCAAATGTTCCTATTTATTTAGCCGAAATAAACTACGAAGAAAAAAACATAACTTGTGGTGAGGCTTTTTATCCAACAGGGGATATTGAGAAAGATATGATTACGATAAAAAGTAAATACACAAACTGTAAACCGAAATATCCGAAGAATTTTACAACGGGCTTGTAATTTAATAATGATGATGTCTGAAACTCTAAAAGTAAGTTTAGTACAATTAGAATTGGTATGGGGAAATGTGGACGAAAATCTAAAAAGAATTTCGAAAATACTATCGCCTATGAAAAATCAGACTGATTTAATTGTACTGCCTGAGATGTTTTCCTCTGGGTTTATGATGGAGAAAAAAAACTTGATCTCGCCCAAATCTACAATGACACTTGATTGGATGAAAAATCAAGCCAAAGAATTAAACGTGGCTCTTCTTGGGAGTATTATTGTTGAGGAAGATGGAAAGTATTTTAACCGTCTATATTGTGTTGATAGCGAAAAGGTAATTTGTTCCTATAATAAACGTCATTTATTTAGAATGGGAGAGGAGCATAAACATTTTTCAAATGGCAACGAACAGATTGTTTTTAATCTTGGGAAATGGAGAATTCGACCTTTGGTATGTTACGATTTACGTTTTCCTGTTTGGAGCCGCAATCGGAATAATTATGATGTTTTGCTATATGTCGCCAACTGGCCCGAGGCACGAAGAGAAGTTTGGAATACACTTTTAAAAGCAAGGGCGATTGAAAATCAGTCATTTGTGCTTGGAGTGAATCGAGTTGGAACCGATGGTTTAGGGCTTTCCTATTCAGGAGACTCATCAGTTTTTGATGCAAAAGGCAAACTCATTGGGAAATGTACCGATTACGAGGAGGAAATCATCACCTTGCAATTAAAATTGGATGAACTAAATGATTTTAGAAAGAAATTCCCAGTCCATTTTGATGCAGATTCATTTCAAATAAGCTAATTCTCACATAAATATTTATTTGATTAACAGCCTTTTGTTGATTTATTTCAAGGATATTTTTTTTATTGATTTGTAAAACTAAGCTTATAGTTATATATTTAAGATTAGAAACTATCCTAAAATAAGATCAATGAAAGAATTAACTCGAGCAGAAGAACAAGTGATGCAAATCCTCTGGGATCTTGAAAATGCATTTGTGAAAGAGATAATAGAGAAAATCCCTGAACCAAAACCTGCTTACAATACAATATCTACAATTACTCGAATTCTTGAGAAGAAAGGCTTTGTTAGCCATATTGCTTATGGTAAAAGTCATCAGTATTTTCCATTAATGGGAAAAAAAGAATACACTCGTAAATTTATGAAAGGCTTTGTTCGTAATTATTTCTCGAACTCCTATCGCGATATGGTTTCGTTTTTCGCGAAAGAAGAACAGGTCAGTTTGTCGGAGTTGGAAGAAGTGAAGAGAATGGTTGAAGAGCAAATTAAAAAGCAAAGTAAATAATTTAAATTTGGAATGATAACAGGCATCATTTTATATTTTTTGCAATCGGCAATATGCATGGCTTTTTTTTATGCTTTGTATTGGTTGTTCCTAAAAAGAGATACCTTTTTTAGAGTAAACCGTGTGTTCTTGTTGCTCACTTTGCTTGCTTCTTTATTAATTCCAACCCTTGAAATACCTTTTCAGCCCGAACCAAAAAGTGCAGTCGAAAACCCATTGCATGTTTTAGATGCCGTAGTTAAAGCTTCTCAGCAGTATTTAAATAGTAATATGCTCGAAGAGGTTGTTGTTACAGCAACAGTAAAAAAATCTCTTACCTGGTATCAATACGTAGGCATCCTATATATTCTGGGCGTATTTCTATTCTCAATTCGATTTTTCAGAAATTTATTCCAATTATTTTCCTGGACAAAAAGCAGTCAGATTATACGTGAAAATGGATTCCGATTGGTGATCATGAAAGATGATTATCCACCATTCTCTTTTCTGAATTCTGTTTTTATTGGGAAAGCCGATTATCAAAAGGAAAACTTTAAATCAATTTTAGCTCATGAAAGAGTGCACGTCGATCAGCTTCATACGTTCGATTTACTGATGATTGAGATTCTCACCGTCGTTTTTTGGCTAAATCCTTTCGTTTGGTTTTATAAGTCTTCAATTCAGGAAGTTCATGAATACTTAGCTGATGATCAGGTTGTAAATGGAGCTGTGAATGCCAACGAATATAAAATGCATATTGTGAATCAATTTGCAGGAGGTGATTTATTTCGCTTGGCTAATAATTTTGGTCAGTCTACTCTGAAAAAAAGAATTACAATGTTGGGGAGGTTAAAAACACCAAGAATTGCGTTGGTTAAACTTCTGTTTATTATTCCAATTTTTGTGCTTTTATTTTCGGCGTTTGCTTTTACAATTAAGGAAGAAGAGAAGTTAGATACTGATTTTTCTTTTAAAGAATTATTACCAAGGGATTTAAATTTATTTTCATCCTTTAAGGCTAATCCTATTGATTTTTACAATGAATCGGAATATGATTTTCCAAAGCAAGCCTCTAGTCGTCGAATTGATAAATTGGAATATAAGGAAACAATCAATCTGGATGAAGTGAAAACAATGACCGACGAGATGCCGGTTTTTCCAGGTGGTGTTCTTGAACTTCAAAAATACATAGCAAAGCATTTGAAATATCCAAAACTTGCTAAAGTTAAACAAATTGAAGGTCGTGTGTATGTTTCTTTTGTTGTAAATAAGGAGGGTAAGGTTGTTAATACGGTTCTGGTAAAAAAGATTGACCCTCTTTTAGATAAGGAAGCCTTGCGTGTCGTCGCATCTCTTCCGAAATGGGTGCCGGGAAAAAAAGACGGAGTACTGGTGAACATTGCATACACTATTCCTATTAATTTTCAATTAAAAAATTTATTAGATAAGCCGATTACATCTCCCGATCCTTTGTCTGCAAGAGTAAAAAATGCATCTGATTATCATCTTGAAAATGTTCTTAGAACAAAAAAGAGAAAAGAATATGTATTGGTAGAGAAGATGCCTCAGTTTACCGAAGCAAATGGAAATTTGAGAAAATATATCGCAAGAAAAATTCAATATCCTGTATTAGCGGCAGAACAAGGTTATGAAGGTCAGGTTTTTGTTCAATTTGTGGTTACAACTGACGGAAGAGTTGCCAAAGCAAAAGTTATAAAAGGGGCAAATGTTGAATTGAATAAAGAGGCCTTGCGAGTGATTAACACTATGCCTAATTGGGTGCCTGGGGAACAACAAGGAAAAAAAGTTGAGGTTAGTTATACAATTCCTATTCGTTTTTCTTTGAACTAATAAATTTTTTTACGTATATTAACTAAGGAATTAGTTATGAAACTAATTCTTTAGGAATAGAATAAAATCAATTTATATTGTCTAACCCAAAACCCTTTATTATGGAAGTGAAAAAACACCCCCGCTATGATTTGGAAAAGAAACGAGGTTTATTTTTACAAATCGGACTTCTTGTAAGTCTTGTGATTGTTTTGATGGCGTTTGAGTATGAAACACCAGTTGAACAAATTGCAGATTTAAATTTCGATGTGTTGGAAGAAATCGATGAAATAATTCCAATTACTGTTCAGGACAAACCCAAACCAAAGGAAGTGCCAAAAATTAAGGAGATGATTTTGACCGAATTAATTTTAGTTGAAGATGATGCAGAAGATGTTGATTTGGATATTGTTGACTCGAGCGTTTCGGAAGATGATTCTTATGCTATTTCGAATGTGAAAGAGGAAATCGAGGAAAATGATGATGATGTACCTTTTGTGAGGGTAGAGCAAATGCCAATTTTTAATCCTGAAAAGAATAATACCTATGATGAAGGATTAAAGGATTTGTTCATAACCATGCAAAAATTGACAAAATATCCTATTGTTGCACAAGAAAATGGAATTGAAGGCAAGGTATATGTTCGATTCGTAGTTACAAAAACAGGAAATATCGACCAGATTCAAGTAATGAGAGCTGTAGATCCATCTTTAGACAAGGAAGCTATTCGTGTTGTGCAAAATTTGCCAAAATTTAAACCCGGAATGCAAAGAAACAAACCCGTTAGTGTATGGTTTAGCGGTTATATTTCATTTGTTTTGCAATAGAACCTTTTTTTAATTTTAATAACTAAAAGATTAGTTTGGAAATAGGAGTTAAACGATTAAATGTCTCACCAAAAAACTCATGATTATGGAAGTTAAAAAGAACCCTCGATATAATTTAGAGAAGAAAAGGATATTGTTTTTACAATTAGGTTTCTTTCTGAGTCTGTTATTTGTATTAATGGCTTTTGAATATAAAATACCAATGGATGAACCTGATATTATGGTATTCGATACCTACACTGATATTGAAGAATTGGCACTAATCACATTTAGCGAACCCGATAAGAGGTTGGAACCTCCCAAAGTGAAGAGAATAGATTTGATTGATCTTCTGGAGATTGATGAGGAGCCTGAAGAAGAATACATTCCAGAAGAAATATTTGATGATCCAAATGCCGAGGTGGACTATAAACCACCGTACGAAGAGGAAATAATCGATGAAGTGAGCCCATTTGTGCAAGTCGAGGAAATGCCAATCTTTAATCCTCGAAAAAATAAAACTTATGAAGAAGGATGCAAAGATTTGTTTATTACCATGCAAAGAATGGTTCGGTATCCAATAGAAGCTCAGGAGTCGAGTATTCAAGGAAAAGTATTTGTGAAATTTGTTGTGACATCTGAAGGTGAGATATCTAATATTCAGGTAATTCGTAAGGTTGATCCTTTACTTGATGATGAAGTTGTACGAGTTGTTCAAAATTTGCCGAAATTTAAACCTGGCAAACAATTTAACAAAAAAGTACCTGTTTGGTTTTCAGGCTATATTAATTTTGTTCTGCAATAACTTATGTTGTACATAAGACCTATTTAATTTGTAACAATTAGGGATTAAAATCGTATATTAGTTATACAATCGTTCTTTGAACTCATCCTCTTAATAGGACTTAAGCTGAACATTATCAGACGTTTTAGTAGTGTTCAGTTTTTGTCTCTACTATTATGTTGCTTTAATAATTAAAATGTTTAGCTATGAACCCCAAAAAGAACCCAAAAGCTGATTTGGAAAAACGGAAATCATTGTTTTTTGAAATAGGGTTGGTAATGGCATTAGCATTTACTTTAATATCTTTTGAATGGCATACCAGAGTGCGGGAAGTCGTTGAAATTAGGAATTTAGTTGACTTAACATTGGACGAAGAAATAATTCCAATAACCAGGCAGGAAGAAATTAAAGAAAAACCGAAATTGCCACCTAAACTTCAATTAACAGATGTTATCACCATCGTTGAAAACGATATTGATTTAGAAACCGAAATTGACATTGTTGAGGAAAGCCTTAATCAGGAAACTGAATTTGAAATTGTCCCACAAGAAGTATTTGTTGAAGAAGAGGTTGATGATGAAATGAAGATTTTTGTAATTGTAGAGGAGATGCCAATATTTAGACCTGATATTTGCAAAAATAATGTGGAAGGTAATTTGGAATTGTACAGGCACATAAATTCGAGCATTCGTTATCCTGTTATTGCTCAAGAGAATAATATCACCGGAAGGGTTTATGTTAGTTTTGTTGTAGGGAAAGACGGAAATGTTTCTAAGGTAGAATTGCTCAGGGGAATTGACCCAGCTTTAGATCAGGAAGCGCTGAGAGTAATTCGAAATTTACCAAAATTTGAACCTGGAAAACAAAGAGGAAAACCAGTAAAAGTTTCTTACTCTACTGTTATAAATTTTGTACTACAATAATTAGATATAAAGATTATTTAGAAAGTAATGCCTGCGGAATAGCTCTCAGCAGGCTTTACCAATTTATACAATCATAGATTGAATTTTTTCCGCTTCTGCGTGTGTTTTAAGTAGATCAATAGCTAAGCTCATTGTTTCATGCAAGCCTTTTTCCTCTTGGAAACTAATAATAATCATGAGGAAATTTTTACAGGTTTCATCTATTTGGGTTCGTAATGAATCGCTTGTAGGACTTCCAAAAGCACCTAAATTATCTCTGAAAATGGGAAGTCTGTCAATGTTTAGGGTTCCCCTTCCAATGCCTTGATATGGCTCATCTGTGCAGCCTATTCCAAACCGAACCATTCCTTCTATTTTATCTGCATTGTATCCTCCAATCGAAAACCCACTTGTAATTGAAACCAGATTTAACAAATCCACTACATTATTAATTTTATATAATCCTTTACCATTTACAATTCTTCGTAGAAGAGATTCTGCAGATAAACGATACCTACTGGGATCTTTCCCAACAGCCCGATAACCTTTTTTTGAACTATCTATACTTGGGATGTCAATAATTCCGGGAATGGCTATATTTTGCTGAATATCTATAGTTCTTTTATTAATTAATTGCCACAAATCTGAGCACGCTTCTTTCGTATTTACTTGGCATTGAATGATGCCTAAGCGGAGAGAAGGACAAATTTGTTTTAGTTCTGCTTCTATTTCAATTTTAGTCATATCTGTTTTCATTAGCGAATCGGTATTCTGACCGATTTTAAACATGAATGCAAAATACGTATTCTACTTATTTTATTTCAATTATTTCAGGGAATAAATCGAATTTATCGAATCAAAAAATAATTTATTATAAACTTTTTATCAGAGTAGATATTCGTTAACTTTATAGGAAACAATTTAATGTATGACGAATAGAACAGCTTTAATAACTGGTGCTGCAAAGCGAATTGGGAAATTCATTGCCATGCATATGGCAAAAAAAGGATTCAATATTGCTATTCATTATAATTCCTCTATAAATGATGCGATTTGTTTGCAAACAGATTTGGCGAATCGATTTCCTAATCAGAAATTTAAAATTTTTAAATGTGATTTGAGTTGTGCTAAAGACTCTGAGGGATTCCTTGATAGGGTTTTGCAGTATTTTGAAAAAATAGATATTTTGGTGAATAATGCCTCAGTATTTGATCCGGGAGTGATACGTGAAACTTCGGTTGAATTGTTTCAAGATCAGATGAATGTGAATTTTTTTGCTCCTTTTATTTTGTCTCGCGATTACGCAATGAATAGTACAAAAGGGATTATCGTAAATTTATTAGATACTCGAATTGCAAATAACTCAAACTCGCATGCAGCTTATAGCTTGTCGAAAGTTGGATTGGCACATTTAACAAAAATGGCTGCTCTTGAATTTGCACCTGATATTCGAGTGAATGGAATTGCGCCGGGAGCAACTCTTCCTCCAGAGGATCAGGGAGAGGAATATTTGCAACGGCTTGCAGAAAAAACACCAATGAAGATTTCAGGTGGAATTGAACCCATTTTGCAATCATTGGATTATATCTTGGTAAATCAGAATCTAACCGGACAAATTTTGTATTGCGACGGTGGTGAACAACTCTTATAAATTAGAATATATGGCAATTATTCGTGTGAAAAATTTGTTGATTAGAACTTATATTGGATTTAATGAGGACGAATTGCGTAACAAACAAGATGTTGTGATCAACATGACCATTAAGGCTGATGTAGACAATGCTATAGCTAATGATGATGTTGATAATTCATACAATTACAAAACAATAACTAAAAAGGTGATAGCTCTTGTGCAGGATGGGAAATTTAAAATGTTGGAGAATTTGACCCGGCAAGTGCTGGATGTAATTTTGATGAATCCCCAAGTGGAGTGGGCAAAAGTAGAGGTAGATAAACCTCATGCTTTGCGATTCGCGGAGTCGGTATCTATCGAACTAGAGGATGATAGGAAGGAGTTGCTGTAAATTACAGTTTTACTAAAGCAATAGATAATGAATAATTGTATTTTGGGTATAGGATCGAATATTAATCCAACTGAAAATATTCGGAAGATGTTATGTCTTTTGTCTAAAGATCATTTGGTGAAAAAACATTCTAAGTGGATTAAAACAAAGCCCATTGGCATCACCAATCAAGATGATTTTATCAATGGAGCGGTTAAGGTAAAAACTCAACATTGTCGAGAAGAATTCATTTTGTATTTGAAACGATTGGAAGATAAAATGGGGAGGGATAGAAGCCAAGCTAAATTTGGACCGCGAGTTATCGATTTAGATATTGTTGTTTGGAATGATGAAATTGTTGATGAGGATTACTATTCAAGAGATTTTTTGAAGAAATCGGTAGATGAATTATTGGTTGGTTAATTTCTGTTTTAATAGCTTTACAAGCTCCACGTCAGCTGGAGCCCAGTCAATATTATCTAACTCGTTCAAACTAATCCATTTGTAATTTTGGTGAACTTGAAGTGTGAATTCACCAGAAAGATGTTCAACAAAGTATCCAAATAAATGGATTAGCTTATTGCTATACTCATAAAGGCTTTCTCCAAAATAATCAAGAATTTTTGTTTCGATTCGAAACTCTTCAAATAGTTCTCTTTTTAGACATTCTTGAGGTGTTTCGTAAGATTCAATTTTGCCACCAGGAAATTCCCATTTGCCAGATAACTCATCATCTTTGGTTCGTTGAGCTATAAATATTCTCTCATTTTTAATAATAACTGCGGCGGTAACTTTAATTGCTTTCATTATTTTTTAGAAGATATTGGACTTAATTCTTCGAGTAGATCTGATGCCAAACGAACCAAATTTTCGCAGGACATACTGTGGTTGAATCGAATATCGAAACAGCTTAAAAATTCTGATTTCTCCTGAAAACGTTGATTGAATGATTCTATTAATTCTGGCTTATCTTTTAGCAATTCTAATGCAGCATAGTATGCGCCACAATTGCCGTCTTTTGCTTTGCCATTCCCATATTTCGAGAATTCAGTTATTTCATCGTTAGTAATCTGATACTCCTCTTGAAAAGCTTTATATATAG
>JBFFMG010000094.1:0-10784 GCA_041554215.1 Labilibaculum sp. | reverse complement strand
CGTTCCCCAAGGTTTTTCACGCTCCAAATTATATACTGATCCTTCAGGAAGCTTTCCTATTTCCTGATTTACGTAATCAACTTCAATCTTTCCTGCTAGTTTTGCATTAAAAAGCTCTTTAAACTCTTCCTCAAAACTCTCTCTAATCACAAAAACAATCTTACCAAAACCGGCCTCAATTGCATCATGTATTGAATAATCAATTATAGTTTCATTCGTTGGTCCAATTGGATCGATCTGCTTTAATCCCCCATAACGACTTCCCATTCCTGCTGCTAATACCAATAAGGTTGGCTTCATATCTTATCTAATTATCAATATTCAAATCAATTTTAACTCCATAAATTTCTATTCACCTATACATTCATGTAAGGATTTTCAAAAAAAAGTAACCACCTACCATACATCACTACTACAACAATGTTCCAATGGTCTTTAGAAAGGTAGGTGGTCAAAATACTTTTTTAAAAAAAATTGCCCCCTGTAAGAACACTACTTCTACAAAAATCTTCAATGAAAATTGAAAACAACAGGGGGACAATTTTTTCTTAACTAACCCACTATTTTTTATTTAATATTTTCTTCATAACGTTTGCCATTGTTCCCATAAGAGCAGCGTCATCTAACAAATCAGAATTTACCAACTCTGTCTCCGAACTAATTTTATCCATGGCATATTTATTCATCCACATACTTATCGGACTAATAACATATTTACCTGCCTGAGCCAATCTTCCTCCAATAATTATCATTTCAGGATTCAGTAAGTGAATCAAAGTCACCAAACCTTTCCCTAAATATTCACACATCTTGTTTAATTGGTCAATAGCAAACTGATCGCCAGCCAAAATTGCATCAACAACAGCTCTTAAATCAATCTTTTTTCCTTCAGTCTGATATTTGGCTAAAAAACTTGCCTGCCCGTTCTCAACCCCTTCTCTTATTTGCCGCACCAAAATCTTCCCGGATGTTAAAGTTTCCAAACAACCTATTTTACCACAACTACAAAGTTTTCCTTCAGGATCAATTAAGATATGGCCAAACTCACCCGCAAATCCATTTTTACCACTATGTAATTCTCCATTTAAGATCATGCCTAAACCAATGCCATTACTTAAATTCAAACACAATACATTCTTTTTCCCTTTAGCCTTTCCAAACGCTTTTTCGCCTAATGCCATGGTGCGGGCATCATTATCCAGTAAAATTGGAAATCCTAACTCCCGATTCATATAATCTCGCAAACCTTCTTCAGCAAAGGACAAGTGCGTATGCGTCAATCCATTTTCTGCATCGACCAAACCCGGAATTGAAATTCCTACAGCCAGCACCTTTTCCCGCGCAATATTTACAGTTTTAAGCGCAATATTGACTTTTTCAACCAATGCCTGACAGTACTCATTGCTATTTTCTAACTCAAACTCTTTAAACTCCTCTCGATATACCAATTGATTATTCATATCAAAAACAGCAAGATTGAGTGTATGCAAATTAATATCAACACCAACTACATATTGACATTCAGGATTAATACAAAACAAATTTGGACGTCTTCCTCCAATCGATTCTCCAATGCCATTTTCAAGAATTGTCCCAAAACCAAGAAGATCTTCAACCAATGAAGCAACCAGCGGCTGACTAATTTTTGCCGTTTTTACAATTTCGGCAATGGAAGAGGCGCCCTTGTAATACAAATGAGATACAATTTTTCGATACTGTTCCTGCTTTCTCTTTTTCGCATTAACAGTACCTGCTAGTGTTTTTTCGTATAGAAATTCTAGTTTCATTAAGTGATATGCATTAATTAATGTAATCTCGTGAGGTAAAAGTATAATTTATTTCTAAACAATCACATTCTTTTATAATTTATTTTAAAAGATTTTGATGATTATATAATAATATAAGTATGCTTTTCTTCGAAACCGCTAATTTGCTATCGAAATAGACTCCCGTATTGAGATTTAATCTTTAGGAAAGACTGTTTCGCGCTTACTTACTTCAGGAGATTGCTAATAGCAACAGAAATGACAACAGGCGGTGCAATTGCAAAAAATATCCAATTAAAAGAAAAGCAAGCAAATACAAGCTAGTTTTCACTCGAAACCAGACATAAAAAATGCCCTTTACTAATTGTACAGAGCAAAACTCCATTTTTGGTACCGAAGAACAAACCCTTAAGTGACTCCATTATCGGAACAATCGAAAGCCATTCTTTCTCCTTGCCTGACTTTTCTTCTGCTCGCCTGCATGAATTCCAGCATAAATTTCGCCCCAATCCGGCAGACCGCCGTAATTCAAGTCGTCGATGTACATGTCCGCTTTAATTTTGCGGCTAATCTGATATTCAAATAATATTTTGGAGCCGCTGATCCCGTTTCCAACCCAGACAATTAACTGAAAACTGCCACATGAGAAAATGTACCAATATCATATCTAAGAACCTAATATCACACCAAGTACCTAACTACAATCAAAACTGAGTATCTCCATTCAGAAATCACGGCAACAAGTTCCTTTTGAATGTATCGCTTCTACTTTAAAGTCAAAGAGTCAATTGGGAAAACAAAAGAAACAACCAATTCTAATGCTCAGGAGAACCCCTGATGGATTTTTTTCAAAAGGCCAGGAGAGAACTCCATTTTTCCTATTTCCTTATTTGGAATACTTCCCCAAGCCTTTTAAACCAATCAAATTCCAGCAATAATATTTTTGCGGAAGCAAAATACATATAGTAAATTTACTATTGATAAAACGATTTAACCGATTACAATATTAATTTTTAAAAATCATCATTTTACCATGCAAAGAGGTAACAATTATGAAAGCGAAAATTAAAAACATGCCTGTAGTCATTGAAATGCCCGAATTTAAGATTCTGTCCCCAGGGATTTGGGGTGGCATGGTCGTGGAATATTTTGAATGTTCCGAAAAAATTGATCTAGGTCCAATTTTAGAAGGTTTACCTGGTAATAATTGCACCTGTACCCATTGGGGCTATATGCTAAAAGGGGCATTACACAACCAGTATGCCGACGGAACAGAAGAAATTATCGAAGCTGGTGATATGTATTACATGCCAAAAAAACACACGAGTTGGTTTGAGGCTGGAAGTGCTATGGTCTTTTTTAGTCCTGAAGCAGATCAAAAATTAGTTACGGAACATATTGCAAAAAAAATGCAATAGTGATTCATCAAGTCAAACTTACAAGATGTAAACATCTAAAAAACGGTTAATTTCACAACGTATATAAAAAGCTACAACACCACAACAAAGCACTGTAAATCATCCGGTTTAAAACACATCCAATACCCTTTTCAAAAAAAAACACTTATCAAAGTGATCTAAAAAAGGGTGAGTATGAAACAACCGAAACTCTGTGACTCGGATTATCTTAGAACCTATCCGATGCCTGTACTGAAAAAGTTATTTCATTTTTACAAAACAACAGATTGTTATGAAAAAGTACCAAAAGTTTTACCTATGGACATTTGTACCCTTATTATTTCTGTTTCAGGGGTGTTATACCATGAACCAGATAGGTACCTACACCGAAGAAAGTATTGAAATCACAAATAAAAACAATACCTCAACAATTAACCATTTTTCACGCACAAAAACCATCAACCATTTTATATATGGTCTAGTGAGTCCTGATGACGTAGGCATTGAAGAAATTGTTTCCGAAGCGGTTAAAATGGATAACGGAACCGCAGCAGTCAATGTGAAGATGAAATACCAACAAACATTTCTTAATGGATTTGTAGGCATACTAACTTTTGGCATCTACACTCCCTTTACTTTGACAGTTGATGGAGATGTGATTAAGCAATGACCACAAAAAGATACTGAATGGGAAAATAAAGTTCATAAATTGCAAATAAATAAAGCCGATTTTATTTCATAAGCCTGAGCTTTACACTCTATTTTTTGTGTAGCTCTAAAATAAAGCTACACAAATAAAACACTTCGAAAAAAAAAGCGCTTAATCCGTTAAGAATAAGCGCTTTTATTTTATCTGACAATAATAGGGTACAAAAAAAAAGATCAACACAACTGATATAAAATAATATTGCCATTTTTTACCTTATACATTTTATCCAATTTTTTTTTGAAATGATATATGCTAGTTAATTCCCCCTTTTATAATCATACTTTAAATTGCCTTAAATCAAAAGCTAACTACAAGGGTTTCAACGAAAGCAATTAAAATAATCATTTCACGATATATCATTCACTTACAACATTTACTAAAGAGCCATTGATTATTAAAAAATAGCTATCAAAACATTATGAATAAAAACGACTCTAAATAATAAATTTACATCCCAACCCATTAAATACAAACAACCAATGAACTAATTTTAATTAAGACGCTATTGTGCTTAGTTTTTAATCACATAACTATTCGGTACATCTTTGTGCCACAAATTTTTCACGAAATAATCCCAGCGTTTCCTGATGAAATACTTATTATAGTAAAGACTGCTGTGATCACATTCCGGTACCAACATCAATTCAAAATCTTTATTGGCTTTTATTAAAGCATCTGCCATTCGCATGGATGAAGCCGCATTTACATTATTGTCCATGTTTCCATGCGCCAACATTAATTTCCCCTGCAGATGATCTGCTAAATACAAATTGGATTGCTCGTCGTAATGTTTCCCTGCCGGAAAACCCATGTACAATTCGGGCCACCAAGCTTTAGCAATTCTGTGATCGTGATTCCCTGCAGAAGAAACGCCAACCTTGTAAAAATCAGGATGAGTTAACAGGGCATGTGCCGCATCGTATCCTCCGGCAGAATGACCATAGATTCCAACATTCTCAATATCGATATAAGGATATTTAACCGCCATTTCCCTGATCGCTTTAATATGATCGGGAGCACCTATATCGCCAAGGTTTTTATAAGAGAAATCATGAAATTTTTTGGAACGATATGCAGAGCCCAATCCATCAACCGTAATCACTAGAAAACCGATTTGTGCTAATGACACATCCATACTGTACAATGCCGAAGTAAATGTTTTAGGTGAACGAATTGTTTGCGGACCAGAATAAGTTCCATCAATAATCGGATACCTTTTTGTAGAATCCATCTTAAAAGGACGATAAATCACTCCATAGATGTCTGTTTTGTTATCTCTCGCTTTTACTTTGTACATCTCCGGAGCTTTCCATCCCATTGCAACAAGGTCCTCAATATCAAGTTGAGCAAGATCAAGAATCTTTGTTCCGTTTTTTACACTTCTAATTAGAAAATGGTTGGGCAAATCAACCCGCGAATAATCATCGAATACATATTTACCATTCGGGCTTATTGTACAAGTATGAGTTGCATTTTCAGGGCTCAGCAATTTAAGTCCAGAGCCATCAAAATTGATTGAATACAAATAGGTGTAGTATGGATCGCCCTTTTCAATTCCACAGGCTGTAAAATAGATCTTCCCCTTCTTGTCATCCATCTTACATATTTCGCGAACCACATATTCTCCCTTGGTGATTTTATTTATTTGCTTACCGGTTTCATAATCGTACAGATACAATTGATTCCATCCTTCTTTCTCCGATGACCAAATAATATTGTTACTGGTTTTATTTATCCGGTACAAAAGCATATTTACATCCACATAGGTGTCAGCGGTTTCGGAAATTACGGTTCTGGATTTTCCAGTCTCAACATTTATATCAATTAATTCCCTTGTTTGATACCCTCTTTGGTAGCGAATGATATAAGCATGTGTATCAGATTTCCATTCAAAACCACCTTCTAAAAAGCTTGCATATTCAGGAAGGTCACATTCTATTTGTTTACCCGATTCGATATTAAAAATAACATACGAAGTTTTAGAAAGACATGTGTCACCTGCCAGGGCGCGTTCGTAAGAATATACTTCGGCCCGCAATCCTTTTTCAGGAGCACAATTGTACATGTATAAATTCTGAGCTTCCTTCCGGTTAAATTTACTGCAAATAAGATATTTTGAGTCGGGAGACCAATACGCACTTATTCCGTATTCTACATCTTGCTTTTTGCTTTCATTTCGCACAAATTCCCATGGAATGGAATTGCCATAACTAATTGTTTCACACCCATCTGTACTTAGGGGAACAATATTGCTGCCATCTTTATCTTTCACATAAATATTATAATCCTTTATAAATGCAATTTGTTTGTTGTTTGGAGCAGGCAACTCAGTAATATTTCTTTTTTCGGGATTAGCTGCCGATTTTAATTGATAGTTTCTCAAATTGATTGTAAAACAAGAAGTGTCTACAGTAAACTCTAATGTATCTCTCCCTTTTAAACTAAGTCCTGTTAATTTTAAATCATACGCTTTGTATTCTTTATGCAAAAACTCAGAAACTTTTTCTGCTAATTTCGCATGATCAAACAAAGGCATTTTTTGTTTCTTTTTTAAGTCTGCCAAAAAATACTCATTCCCTCTTCTTGTTTTGGTTGAATACCATAATGAATCTCCCTTACCAATCCAGTTGGGCTGAATTCCTGCATTATAAACTTTAGCCCGGGAATTATAGTAAAGCCACTTTTCAGCTTCCTGATAGTCTTTCAACTCTCCCTGCGCAAATATATTTCCTGCGCAAAGCAGTAAAAATATAATGATCGTTATTTTCTGAACTTTCATTTGTTTTTAATTAATAGTATAATGTACATTATTAAATTATTAAAGGCTTTCACACCCCTATTCAGCTACCATTTCTTATTCTTTTACTATTTCCGATATAAATTGGCTGTAGAATGACGGGATGGGCTTTTTTCGAATTCAGGAAAATACCGTGCAACAATTTCATACAAATCAGGATCGTATTTCTTCATATCTTCCCGGGTATTCACCCAATTGTGTTTTCCATCAGGAACCTTTACCTCAGCATTTATATTAAACCAATTCTGAACTCCTTCGGCCCAATATTCATATATATTGGTAGCGGCATACATTTTTTTGTATTTCCCTTTAGCAATGGCATTATCCAATTTTTCCTGCAGTAAATTATTGAATGTAGAATCGATTGGTGCAATTCCAATCAAATGAATTGCATGTGCAAATTCATGAATCAAAATATCCTCAGCATGGTATTTATCAATCTGATAAGCAAGCAGATTCTCTTCAGCACAAGATGTTAACGGCAATTCCATATCGCCGCCAAGTCCCCGGGCTCTAAGATCCCAGTTCAAAGTTGTGTCCTGAGCCAAGTGCGCATGTTCTGGAATATCTGTTGTTCCTTCGTAGCGAGCCATAATTGCAAGTCGGGCATTTTCTTTAACCATCTGATTCAAAAATTTACCAGGCAAACTTTTAGTCATAAAATCGACAATATTACAAGCCACATAAAAAGCGGAATCAGGAACTTTATTAGAGCTCATGATATGAATTCCATTCACGTTAACATACTTTTTATAGAATGAATCGAATTTAAAATCGGAAGGCGGAGATGTAATTGTAAATATTTTTTGCCCTGACTGATCCGTTTTTTCATTCTTTGCAGATGCCACGTACAAAGGCATCAAAACCGCGATTAGAATAAGAATTTTTTTCATTTATAATCTTTTTTATTATTTATTTAACTTCGACAAGCGAACCAACAAGGTTCCATGAGGAGGAATTTCTTTAACAAGATTTTCATCGGTTTTCCCAATAATTTTATGTTCCCACAAATCTTTTACATTATATACATTTCGATGAATACTAACATCTGTTGCAAAATACATCGTCTGTTTTTTCCAATCGTAATCCAGTTTCCAGACTTCATCAGTACGGTTTAAAAAGCAGACAGCCACTTCTCCGCCAGCAAGAGGTTTTGCCCAGATTTCATATTCCCCCATGTCCATAAATTTTCTGGCCTGATGTCCATCGGAATCCTGATCAATTGCTATTACCTCCTCATTCATAAGAATTTCAGCTGTAGCCTTATCCAAATTTCGCAAATCGTTTCCTGCCATCAATGGTGCGGCCAACATGGCCCACATCGAAAAGTGTGTTTTATTTTCATCCGGTGTCATGCCTCCATTTCCCACTTCCAGCATATCAGGATCATTCCAATGTCCGGGACCTGCAAATTCATATAAATCAGCTTGTTTATCAATGATGTCGAGAACACCAAGTCCGCCCCAATCAAAAGTACATTGGTAACAATCCCGAATATCAGCCGTTGTTCTCCACAAATGTCCGATTCCCTTCCCCCACTTCCAAGGCTCACTTTCGCCCCATTCACAAATCGAAAATACAATCGGTCTTCCGCTGGCTTTAAGAGCATCACTCATTGTTTTATAAGCCGCTTCAGCTTTTTGTCCCTGATCGAAACACCAGTCGTATTTCAAGTAATCTACGCCCCACGATGCATAAGTACGGGCATCCTGAAACTGATATCCACGACTGCCCGGACGAGACTGACAGGTCATTGATCCGGCGCAGGAGTAAATGCCAAATTTTAAATCTTTGTTATGCACATAATCAACAAGTACTTTCATTCCTGACGGAAACCGTTCCGGATCAGCAATAATATTTCCAAGACTATCGCGGCCTATCTGCCAGCAATCATCAATCACCAAATATTCGTAACCAGCATCCCGCATTCCGCTTTCAGCCATTGCATCAGCCATTTCCATAATCAGACTCTCGCTTACATTACAACCAAATTTATTCCAGCTGTTCCATCCCATAGGAGGCGTAAGTGCTAACTCTTCAGATTTTTGACTGTATCCTTGAAATATCTGAAAGACAATTAAAATTAAAAAATACTTTCTTATCATTTTCAATATTTTTTCAGTTCTACGAAATAATTTATTTACAAATGAATCCTCTAAGTAAAAAAGATTATAAACCAACTTACAAGAAAATCGCAAAAACATTCTATGCTCGAAAGAACTTTAAAATGCTTTTGCGATATATATTATATTCTAAAAGTTATTAACCTCCGGTATACCCTGGGTTTTGAACCAAATTTGAATTGGTGTTTAGTTCTCCAAGTCCAATTGGAAAAAGGATCGTATGTGCCCCTTGAGGTTCATGATTGTACCAGCTTTTTGTTTGGTATACTCCAAATCGAATCATGTCTGTTCTACGTCTGAATTCAGCAGCAAACTCCCAACCCAATTCATCTAAAAACCGACCATACAATACAGCAGACTGATCTCCAGGAGAATCGATTGTTCCATCTTCGGCCAATGTTCCATATTGAATGGTTGTATTTCCCAACAATTCAGCTCCGGTTACCTTTGCATCGTTAATATCGTCAAAATCACGAGTTCTCACCTCACTAACCAAAACTGCTGCCTCATCACTTTTTCCTGTACGAAGCAGGCATTCAGCCTTCATGAGTAATACATCTGCATATCTAAAATAAGGCAAATCATTACTCATGTTACTCTTACATCCAGCTTCAATTTCATATTTACAAACACGATAACCTTCCTCAAATTCGCAATCATAAATACTAGGCATTTTGTTGACTAAAGTCATTACAACACTCCCATCAGTAGCATTTAGCTGATCACCATGTAGCCATGTCGCACCAAATCGCTTATCCTGAGGATTATAACTATTAATAAACTGAGGATTTGCACTTGAACCACCCCATGGTTGCGCTGTCATATTAAAAACATCACGATGTGCAGGTAATAACTGTTTCATGTGCGCATTCCAACCAGTTCCATTTTTATTGTCATAAGGAACAGCAAAAACTATTTCATCAGAATCTTCGTTATCAACTTTAAAAATATCCTTATAATTTGATTCAAGATCATATTTCTCACAAGAAATCACTTTGTTACAAGCAAGAATACATTTCTCCCATTCTGCGGTGCCACTATACACTTCTGCATTTAGATACATTCTGGCCAATAACTGATAAGCAGCCCATTTTGTGATACGCCCGTATGTCGTTTGATCAACAACTTCTGTTAAATTATCAATAACATCAGTATCAGTTAACTCATCAATGATAAATTTATAAATATCTGCCCTTGAAGATTGCTTGGGCAATTCATCATTATAAGCAATAACAAGAGGAACATTTCCGTGAGTATCACAAAGAATTGAATACCACAATACACGCAATGCACGCAACTCTGCTACTACTTTTACTGATTGTTCTTCTTCAATTGGAAGTGATCCACTTTGAATTTGAGACATCACCCGATTCACATTATTTATAGCCTCATAACAGGTCAACCAGGTGTTTCGGCATTGCCATTGTTCATTATCCCACGTATGAAAATGCATTCGTTTATAAGTTCCCCCATCATCCCATCCATTTGGTCTTGTTGGAGTAATAATAATATCACCAGGTTCCTCCTGAATATCAAATAAGCCCTGCCATCCCATAATGTAACGAAGCGGAGTATAACCAGAAGCGATCAGTGCTGTTACATCAGCTTCAGTTGCCGTAAAAGTTTCTTCCAATACTTCAGAATAAACTTCCTCATCCAATTTGACACAGCCTCCAAACAAAATTGCAAGCAATAAAATAAAACCAGTAAATGCCGGCTTTACATATATACGTTCTTTTTTATATATTAATTTCATGATTCCAAGTTTAAAAGGTTACGTTAACACCAAATGTAAATGTTCTTGTAGTAGGATATTTGTCTCGTTCATCATTACCCGGAGCTAAACCTGTTTGTTTCACCTCAGGATCAATCCCTTTATAACCAGTAAAAGTGTGTAGATTCAATCCTGATACGTAAACTCTTAGATTTTTGAAAACATCTTTATTTTTAAGATTTACAGTATATCCCAAGGTAATGTTATCAATTTTAGAT
>JBFFMG010000093.1:0-10795 GCA_041554215.1 Labilibaculum sp. | reverse complement strand
GTAGAAAACGTGGCTTGGTTTTGGCTGCAATATTATTTATTATTTCGGCAATTGGTTCAGCCATGCCTGAAATTATGAATATTTTTGGTGCAGGAACTATTACTTCATTTATCTTTTATCGTATTGTTGGGGGTATGGGTGTAGGAATAGCATCAATGCTTTCGCCGATGTATATTGCTGAAATTGCCCCTGCAAATATTCGTGGAAAATTGGTTTCCTGGAATCAATTTGCAATTGTATTTGGTATGTTGGTGGTTTATTTTGTGAATTACACCATAGCCTTAAGTGGAGATGATGGTTGGTTAAATGAGATTGGATGGAGATACATGTTTGCATCTGAAACCATTCCTGCATTTATATTTTTAGTGTTGTTGTATTTCGTTCCTGAAACTCCTCGCTACTTAATTATGAAGTCGAGAGAAGATGAAGCAAAAACAATTTTGGATAAAATTGTTGGTTCGGAAAAAGCTCCTGCTTTAATTGCAGAAATTAAGGAGTCATTAAAAGTAACTAACTCTCCATGGCTTACGTTTGGAGGATTAATTATAGTTATTGGAGTATTATTGTCTGTGTTTCAGCAATTCGTAGGGATCAATGTTGTATTGTACTACGCATCTGAAATTTTCAGAAATATGGGAAATAGTACCGATACGTCATTACTTCAAACCATTTTGGTTGGGGCAATTAACTTGATTTTTACTGTGTTGGCCATTTATACTGTCGACAAGTTTGGTCGTAAGCCTTTAATGATAATTGGAGGTGTTGGAATGGGACTTTGTATGTTCGCATTGGGTTTTGCATTCTATTTCAATCAATTAGGTTTGGTTGCTTTGTTTGCCATGTTAGGATACGTTGCCTTTTTTGCAATGTCGTGGGGACCTGTTACCTGGGTGTTGTTATCGGAAATTTTCCCAAATTCAATTCGTAGTGCAATGTCACTGGCTGTTGCAGCTCAATGGATTGCAAATATGATGGTATCCTGGACTTTCCCAATGATGAATGATAATTCATGGCTTACTGGTATGTTTCATCACGGGTTTTCGTATTGGATTTATGGATTAATGGGATTATTATCAGCATTATTCGTTTGGAAAGTAGTACCTGAAACCAAAGGAAGAACTTTGGAGGACATGGGGAAATTGTGGAAAAAATAATTTTAAAATAATTTATAGTTAGTTGTTGTACATTTATATCCATTATCGTTAATTAATAGATAAGTTGGTGGGTTTTATTGGTTTAAGATAATGGATAATGTAAAGGATCGGCTGGGGCTGATCCTTTTTTTATTCTTGTTGATTCAAACCACTAGAGAATATTGTTCTTTTCCGTATATTTGACCGCATAATCTCCAAAAGCCAAATTTTCATATTGTTTCTGATCACGTGAAAAATCAGAAATTCAAACTATTATTGAATATGAGATTATTAGCCACCTGTTGGGCAATGATTTGTCTTTTTGCATGTAGTGAAAAGAATGTTGAAAGTGAGATTAAACTCACTAATTACGTTAATACATTTGTAGGAACCGATGGTCCGGGAAATACTTATCCTGGCGCAGTTGCTCCTTTTGGAATGGTTCAGTTGAGCCCTGATAATGGTTTGCCCGGTTGGGACCGCATAGCAGGTTATTTTTGGCCTGATTCTACCATTGCTGGATTTAGCCACACGCATTTGTCGGGAACCGGAGCAGGTGATATGTACGATTTATTGTTCATGCCAATGAACAGTCGTTTTACCGAAAGTTTAACTCCAGAAGGTGATTACCGTCCGTATTCTAAATTTTCTCACGACAGAGAAGAAGCTTCGCCAGGATATTACAAGGTAGATTTGTTAAGTTCTGGAATTGTTGCCGAATTAACAGCGACACAAAGGGTAGGATTTCATCGTTACACTTTTCCTGAAGATAAGAAATCACAAATTATTTTGGATTTGGGATTCAGAATGAATTGGGACAATCCATATGCCACTCAAATCACCATCGAAAATGATTCTACCATTTCTGGATATCGAAAATCCAACGGATGGGCGAGAGATCAGCATGTGTATTTTGTAGCTCAGTTTTCAAGGGCATTTAAAAGTGCAGATTTGTTCGAAGCTGAATCGAAATCAGTAAAGAATGAAGTGAATGGAGCAAAAACCAAGATTGTTGCCAATTTCCCAACTTCGGAAAAGGAACAAATATTGGTTAAGGTGGCTTTGTCATCGGCTTCGGTGGAAGGAGCAAAGAAAAACTTGCAGGCAGAACTGTCGGCTTGGGATTTTGACGCCACAGTAAAAAATGCCGATCAAGAATGGGAAAAATTGCTCTCGCAGATTGAAATTACTGGATCGGAAGTTCAAAAAGAGATCTTTTACACCAATTTATATCATCTGTATCTAACACCATCCTTACTTTCCGATGTAGATGGAATGCATAAAGGAGCAGATGGAAATTATCACAAAGCCGAAGGATTTGATCGTTACGACACATTCTCTTTATGGGATACCTACCGCACAGCTCACCCTTTGTATACCATTTTGTGTCCCGATAAAGTGGGAGATTTTATCAAATCATTTTTAGCACATTACGATGAAACAGGTTTGTTGCCGGTTTGGTCGTTGGCAGGAAACGAAACCAATATGATGATTGGTTACCATGCCGTACCTGTAATTGTTGATGCCTACTTCAAAGGAATTGAAATGGATGCGGAGAAAGCCTTTGCCGCTTGTAAAGAATCAGCAATGGAAAAAGGCAGAGAGATTGATGAGTACATGAAATTGGGTTACGTTCCTACCGATGCAGAAGGGGAGAACTGGTCGGTTTCCAAAACTTTGGAATATGCTTACGACGATTGGTGCATTGCGCAATTGGCAAAAGCTTTGAACAAAGAAGAAGATTACCAGTACTTTTTAAAACGGGGTGAGAATTGGAAGAACTTATACGATCCGAAATCAACTTTCTTCCGTCCGAAAGATGAGCATGGCAAGTTCATTCCCAATTTTGTTGCTAAAGAGTATACCAATTACTATTGCGAAAGTAATGCTTGGCAATATTTCTGGTATGTACCACAAGATATTTCTGAATTTATCGCCACTGTTGGCAAAGAGAAGTTTACGGCTAAATTAGATTCCATGTTCACTTACTATCCAGCAACCACCGACGACTTGCCTATTTTTAGTACAGGAATGATTGGACAATATGCACATGGTAATGAACCAAGTCATCATGTGGCTTATCTTTTTAACCATATCGGTCAGCCGGAAAAAACACAGGAAATGGTTCGTAGAATAATCAGTTCGCAATACACAAACAAGCCTGATGGTTATTGTGGTAACGAGGATTGCGGACAAATGTCGGCGTGGTTGGTGATGTCATCACTAGGGATTTACCCAACAAATCCGGCCAATGGAATTTACGATTTAACTTCACCTTCGATAAGTAAGGGAGTGATTCATTTGCCAAATGGAAAAACCTTTGTCATTTCTACAGAAAATCAGGCAGAGCAGAATCATTACATTCAAGCTGTTTATTTAAACGGAGAAGAGTTTAAGGAGTTGACAATTACTCACCAACAAATAATGCAGGGTGGAGAATTGAAGTTTGTTTTAAGTGCTGATAAATAGAAATCTGACCATGACTTACTCGATAAATAATAGAATTTAAACATGAAAAATTATTTCTTTCTTTTGATTGTTCTACTTGCATTTGGATGCACTGAAGAACAACAGCCACAAAAATTTATGACCTATAATTTGCGTTACAACAATCCAGATGATGGTGTAAATTGTTGGGATGCGAGAAAAGCCAATGTGGTGGATCTGATTCATAAATATAGTCCAGATGTGTTTGGTACACAGGAGGGTTTGAACGATCAGATCACTTATTTGGATAGTGCACTGACAGATTACTCTTATGTTGGAGTTGGCCGTGATGACGGAAAGCAAAAAGGGGAATATTGCGCGGTTTTTTATAAGACAGAAAAATACAATCTGATAAAACAAGCCACTTTTTGGTTGTCGGAAACTCCTGAAGAAATTTCGGTTGGATGGGATGCTGTTTTGGAAAGAATCTGTACCTATCTGCTTTTGGAGAATAAGGAAACAAAGCAGCGATTTTATGTTTTCAACACTCATTTCGATCACATTGGTGAGCAAGCGAGACAAAACAGCTCGAAGTTGATCTATAGCAAAATTACTGAAAGTAATCCTGAAAACTATCCTTGCTTGCTTATGGGCGATTTGAATCTCACACCAGAAACAGCGGCAATACAATATTTAAGTGAAGTATTGGATGAAACAAAAATAGTAGCAGGTGAAAATTGCACAGGACCAGAGGGAAGCTTTAACGGATTTAAACATGCTGAGCCAGTTACCGATCGTATAGACTATATATTTATTAGCAAAGGCGATGGAAAAGTCAATCAGTTTAAAATTATTGATGATCAGGTAGAGGAGAGGTATTCTTCTGATCATCTACCCGTATTGGTACAGATCGAATTCTAATTCTTTCATACACATACAATGAAAATCCTCAGGAATGACCTGAGGATTTTTTTTTGCATTGAAGAGTTCGTTGCAAATGTACAAAGATGTGATTTTATATGTTAATAAAATTGATTAACAATGGAATAGACATTGTGATGTGCAGGGGACAGCGAGGAAGTGATATTGGGGATAAAATTTTATGAATTGTGTACTCATTGAATCAATATTTTATAATATGATTGACTTCTATTGAGGTAAATTTAGATAATGTTTAGTTGTTCATAATAAGAATACGTTTGTTAAATAAATTTGATTAATTATCTTGACATTTACATATTAAGCTTGTAAATTTGTCAAAGTATTTCGGTTTAAATCTGGAAGGAAAACTCTCTGTTAATGGATGAGCTCGTATCAGGCAAAACTCTATGAGTATTTTGTAAGCATTGTATAAGTTTCAAACGAAAGTTGGAAAATTTACAAAAGAATAAGCCACTTTTATCCTTACCTATAACGCTATGATTCCACTGTTCCAATTAGCAATGGCTATTTGAGCAAGAAGCATAAAGTAGTCCAATTTACTTTTTGTGTAAGTAGCATTTTATCCAAACTTGTTAATACGATTAACAACTAATATAATCGTTTCGCTCAGGATTGGGAGCTAATTATCTCTGATTTATTTAATACCCAAATGTAGTTAAGGCTCATAAATAATGATATGTGTGTTTGCAAAATAATTTTTCATTTACATGAGCATATTTTCAAACCTTAAATACAAAAGATATGTTAACGAAAGAATCAAAAATGAAAACAGATGGGCATGTGAGGGATCCACTTGTACCCGAACCAACCCAACAGTTTTACGATGAACTCATTGGTCAGCGCCACGTTATTCAGGCTAATGTGCCAATGCCAAGACCAAACCCTGTTCCCAATCCATTTCCTGTTCCCATAAGTTTTGGAACCAGAATGTTGATTTGGAAACAAGATCCATCAGTTGGAAGCATGGGACGTCGAATAGAATATTTGCCGGGAGTTGTTCTAAATGGCCCTAGAGATTCACGCATTAAAACTGTACTGCATACGGTAACTCCTGTTCATCGTAATATGTATGGTGATTTTATTTTTCACGGGGATACACCAGAGTCGGATTGTGCTCATACTTTTACTGTTGCATGGAATACAATTAAAATGTATGAACGTGCATTAAACGGAAAGCGAATTCCATGGGCTTGGAATACAGATGGAAATACTGATGTATTAAGTCTGCATCCAAGAGCAGGAGTAGCTGCCAATGCCTATTACAGTAGGTATCATAAATCTCTTAATTTCTTCCATTTTATTCCAAGTGGAGAAATAGACACTATTTATACTTGCAGATCATTGGATATTGTTGCTCATGAAACAGGGCATGCTATTCTCGATGGATTAAAGCCTGCTTGGATTAGTGCCAAAAACATTCCACAAACCGGTGGATTACATGAATCGTTCGGAGACCTTTCGGCAATTTTCCTTGCTCTATCGGATCTTGATCAGGTGGAAGCCTTTATTTCTATTACAAAAGCAAATTTGCATGCTAAAAATTTCCTTGCAGCCTTGGCTGAAGAATTGGGAGATGCACTAGGACGCCCAATGGGATTGCGAAATGCAGATAATAACTTGCGTTTAAGTGAGGTAAGTAATTTGGTTCATGATATTTCTCAGGTGTTTACAGGAGCGATCTATGATATTTTAGCAGATATTTTCGCGTTTGAATACCGGAAAAATATTAATCGTACCCGACCAGGTCATGTTTTACTTGATGTGAGTGAAAAGCTATGTAAACTCTTACTTGAAGCCATTATTAAGTCGCCGGATAAAAGTGCCACCTTTGCCGATGTGGCAAATAATATGCTTAAGGTTTCGAAACAACAGGGCGACCCTGCTATTTATAGAAGTTTTATCAGAAACCGTTTTACCTACAGAGAGATCATACTATCTTCAACTCCATTAACCATCATGACAAAAGGATTACTTGATTTTACCAATGAAAATTTCATTGATGGAGGCGAAGATCTTATTAATCTGAAAATTGCATTGCCAAATCATCCTTCTTTAACAACAAATCAGGATAGATCAGGTTGTTGTGGTACAATGCAGTCAATTGAATTCGATCAGGATATAAAAAATCTGGAAAAAGACCTGATTGAACTTCGTAAAAAGTCAGGCACGATACTATCTGATGAGCTTATTCTTCGCGATGAATTTATTGTGCTTGAACGAGAATTTAAATAATTAAAATTGATTGTTTTCCGCATCAGTACGTAAATTGAATTAGAAATTTTTTACGACATTCTGAGTTTTGAAGGTACGAGTTGCCTTTCACAAATTTACAAACAGAAAATTTGTTAGCGCTATCAACAACCTCCTTCTTTCGAATTAATCATTCAAAAGAAAGAGGTTCTTTTTTGTTCCTTTTTTAAGTAACAGACTGGTCTTCAATTTTTCCTTTTGAAGAAGTATTACTATATTCAGTAGACATGAATAAAAATTCCAAACTATGGCAGAATTAGTACATATTGTCTATCTAAGTTATTCATCAAAAGAATTATCAGAAAGTGAGTTGAATGAATTATTAGCAACAATCCGAAGAAAAAATGATATTCAAAACATCACGGGTTTGCTTCTTTATAACGATGAAGCCTTCATTCAGGTTATTGAAGGGGAGAGAGAAACGATACATCAGGTTTTCGACCTAATTTCTAATGATTCGCGGCATGCGAATATCATCAAACTTTTGGAAGAGCCAATTGCCAAACGAGCTTTTCCTGGATGGTCAATGGGTTTTCGGAAAGTTACTAAGGAGCGGAACATGCAATTACCTGGCTTCTCTGATTTCATGCAAAACAAGCATTCAGAAATAGCTTATGAAGAATGCGCAATGGCAGTTAAACATCTATTATATAGTTTTCGGAAACACATCTAAAATTCAAAAGAGACGTAGCACCAGCTACGTCTCTTTTCGTTTATATGTGAATCTAAAGTTTCAACTTTCAGATTAGTTCATCCATGAATCAACCAATACTTTATTGGTTTTATACCATTCGGTAGCACCTGCTTCTTCACCTTTGTCTTTAATGGTTGTCATTAATTCGTACAACTGCACTTCGTTAAGGTTAAAGTTTTTGAAAAAAGCAGCCACCTTAGGTTGGTCTTTCTCAAATCCTCTTCGCGAAATAATTGTGCAGGCATCCTTTGGGTAAACTCCTTTAGGATCTTCTAAATATTTCAAGTCGTTTTGGGTCCAGGCGAAATGTGGTTTCCATCCGGTTATTGCAATCCACTCTTTATCCCTGATTGCCTTCTCAAGACTTGCTACCATTGCTGGTCCACTTGATGTAACCTGTTCAAAATCTAGCTTATATGCATCTATTGCTTTGAGCGTGTTGGCATGAATACCAGCACCACCGCCAATACCAATAATTTTACCTTCAAATTTATCTTTATTGGCGTTCAACTCTTCAATAGAGTTAATAGTAACATAGGCAGGAACAACCAAACCAGTTGTACCTTCGCTAAACGATTCGCCTAATATTACCAACTTATCACCATAGTTGTCCCAGTAATCTTTGTGTGTATTCGGAAGCCATGCATCAAGAAACACATCACCTTTTGAGTTTTCTTTTGACAATTCACCATAGATCATGCCTGGAGCCAAGTTGGTCAATTCCACATTATAGCCATTTGCTTCGAGTGCTGTTTTGGCTAAATAAGTGAACGCAACTCCTTCGGCCCAATTCGGATAAAAGATGCTAATTTCTTTTTTATCTTCACTTTTTTCTTTTTTCTTGCCACTGTTGTTGCATGAACTAACTGAAACAGTTAATAGTACAGCAACAAGCAAGATTCCTAAGTTTCTTAATTTCAACATAATTCTATTTGTAGATTATTATAATTATTTTTTTGCGATAGCTTGTGTGATTCTGTCTAAAATTATGGCCAATATCACAATGCCCAATCCCGATTCAAAACCTTTTGCTATGTCGTTCTGCTGAATTCCCTGGTAAACAATACTTCCCAGTCCTTTAGCACCTACCATTGAAGCGATAACCACCATTGATAAGGCCAGTAGTATTACTTGGTTAATTCCGGCCAAAATAGTTGGTTTTGCCAAAGGCAATTGGATTTTAAATAAAATTTGTTTTTCGGTTGCACCAAAAGCACGTCCTGCCTCGATCACATCCGATGGAACATTTTGAATTCCCAGACAAGTTAAACGTACGGCTGGTGGAAGCGAGAAAATCACTGTAGCTACAACTCCGGGAGTATTTCCTACACTAAAAAAGAAAATAGCCGGAATCAGATATACAAATGCTGGCATGGTTTGCATCAAATCGAGTATGGGCCGAATAATCACATCAGCTGTTTTGCTTCGGGCAGCCAAAATTCCAAGAGGAATACTCAAAACCAGGGCAATCAGGGTTGATACAATAACCAAGGTAGTTGTTTGTATGGATTCTTCCCAGTATTCCATTGCGAATACTAAAAACAATCCCAAAATGACAAATAGTGCCAGTCCGCCTCCTTTTTTTAATCCTTCTATTTTAAAGGCATTTTTCCCGGCATTGGCATAGTAAGCCCCCAAGGCTACAAATACAATAATGATATAAAAAGGAATGCCCAACAATACATCGTTCATACTATCAACCGTCCACGAGATAATGTCATCAATAGCTCCCCATAATCCCGAAAAGTTCTCTTCCAACTTGTTAATTCCGGATTCTATAATGGTACCAAGATCAATTAATTTTTCCATATTACATTTCGTTTGCACGTTCTTTTAGTTCACTTATTTCCTTTTTTCCAAATCGCGTAGCTTCAATAATTAACGAAGTTTGAGAGATCAGACCCAATAACTTTCCAGTTTCTTCTTCGATAACAGCCAGGGGGTATTTAATCCCTGTAATTAGGGGTAACATATCTTCTACGGAATAGTATTTATATACACTTGGAACATTTGTCTTCAGTGCTTTCTCAATAGAAGTTTCTTTTTCTATTTCCAATTCCAGAAGGTCTTGCAACCACACATAACCAAGAAATACTTTATTTTCATCCTCCACAGGAAGAACATCAACTCCAACAGTACGCATTTTACGGATGGATCCTTTGGGACCATCTTTAGGCATTTGAACCAGCGTATTCTTTTTAAACATGAGAGTTTCAGCCGTGATAATAGTTTTTCGATCCACTTTATTCACAAAAGCTTCAACATATTCAGTTGCCGGGTTTGTTAGAATCTCTTCTGCTGTTCCAATTTGATCCACAACACCATCTTTCATGATGGCAATTCGGTCACCAATTTTCATGGCTTCATCCAAATCGTGAGTAATAAATACGATCGTTTTTTGCAGCTTGCTTTGTATAGCTAGTAACTCATCCTGCATATCCGATTTAATGAGCGGATCGAGTGCAGAAAACGCTTCGTCCATAAGCAAAACCTCCGGATCGTTTGCCAGGGCACGTGCCAAACCTACCCGTTGTTGCATACCTCCCGACATTGCTGATGGAAATTGCTGTTCATAGCCTTTTAAGCCCACGGTTTCGAGTGCTTGTTGGGCTTTTTTTTCTCGCGCCAGCTTTTCTTCCCCTCTAATCTCTAATCCAAAAGCAGCATTCTCAAGAATTGTTCTGTGTGGCAGGAGACCAAACTTCTGAAATACCATACTCATTTCTGTACGTCGGGTTTCCAATAGTTCTTTATTTGTCTCACGGGTAATATCATGCTCAACAAAAAAAACTTTACCTGCGTTAGTTTCGTTAATTCGGTTCAAACAGCGTATTAAAGTAGATTTTCCACTGCCCGATAAACCCATAATAACAAAAATTTCTCCCTCCTTAATTTCAAAGTTAACCTTGTTTACCCCAACAGTACATTTTGTTTTCTTCAGAATTTCTTCTTTTGAAATCCCTTTATCAAGTAATGCGAGTGCCTCCTGTTTTCGTTTTCCGAAAATCAGGGTTAAGTCCTCAACTTTTATTTTTATTTTTCTTTGATCCGTCATAACATCTCATTTTTCTAATTAAAAGTAGTAACCAACATTGATATTGAAACGCATTTCCCAATCAGCATCCGGAGTACCGGCAGCCAAAGCATTGGTCCATTCAGATCCTAACCAAGGTTGATTTTTACCCGCAGCCAAATCGAAATAGGTATAAATATTACCTGCGGTAAACATTGCACCCGTTACATTCATCATTGAACTTTCGAAACTGCTATCAGCCTTATCCATATATCCAAAATCGTTGTAGATAACTACACTCGATACAGGTCCCCATTCCAAAGGAATAGAATAACT
>JBFFMG010000092.1:0-10860 GCA_041554215.1 Labilibaculum sp. | reverse complement strand
GGCTGGGATAACTTCGATGGTTTGAATTCCAAACTATTTAAGAATAGCCCCTTGTTTAAATCAAAGTTTTTAAGGCTTGCCTGGATTCAATTTTTTAAACGATCTCCTGTGAACTTCCGAGCATTGACCTTTGTGCCTAAAGGCTTAAATCCAAAAGGGTTAGCCTTGTTTGCGTCGGGCTTGCTCTATTCAGGAAGTGTTAGTGAAGCCAAGGTCCTTTTGAATAAGCTTAAAGACTTGAAATGCGAGGGCTATCCAGATGCCTGCTGGGGATATAACTTTGATTGGCAGTCTCGTGGGCACCTGACTACACTCGGCACCCCAAATATTGTGGCGACAGTTTTTATTGCAAATGCATTTTTGGACTGCTTTGAAAAAACAAAAGAAGAAGAATATTTTGAGATTGCACGCAGTTCTTGTCAATTTTTCATAAAAAATCTGACTCTTTTTGAAGACAAGAATTCACTATGTTTTGGTTATATGCCTGGTTCGGATGCTCGTGTTCATAATGTTAACATGTTAGCCGCTGCACTATTAGGGAGAATATATAGAATCACAAAAGATGAAACCTACCTTGAGATTTCTAGAAAGGCTATGTCGTATAGTGTTAACAGGATGAATGAAGATGGGTCCTGGTTCTATGGTGAAAGAAGGTACCAAAATTTTATTGATAATTTTCACACTGGTTTTAATCTTGTATCACTTAAAAGTTGGATGGACCACACAGATGAGGACTTATGGGAAGAAGATTTAAAAAAAGCATATCAGTATTTTTTGAAAACATTTTGGATGAAAAGCGGTTGCCCAAAATATTATCATGACTCTCTTTATCCGATTGATATTCATTGCTCAGCCCAAGGAATTATTACTTGTTTAAGTATGGAAAAGTATGACGATAGTAGTTCCGAACTATTGAGGAAAATCTTTCTCTGGGCTGTTAACAATATGCAAGCTGACAAAGGCTATTTTTATTATCAAAAAAATAGATTTTATACCAACAAAATCTCTTATATCCGGTGGTCTCAGGCATGGATGTTTTATGCTTTGTCTCTGTTGAAACATGAGACTGAAAATACAAATTTTATGGTGGAATGAGACTATGATTAAGTCATGGGGATTTCAATGTTCCTGATGATGATATTTAAAAATCAAGGCTTGAAGATTATAAGTAAAACCTGATGAGAATCTAAGGTGAATAAGTATGCTTATAAATATAATTTTCATTTCTTGCCTGCTTCCATTGTTTATATATTTATATTTGTCAACAAGTATTGAAAAATTAATATACTTCACAATTTTTTCAGTTTTTTTCCCTATTCAAATAAGATTGTTCGGAAGCGATGCATTAACATCAGGTAGTATTTTTATTTTTATTTTATGTTTAAGATACTTTATTGAAGTTTATACTAAAAGATCTATATTTGTTGATATATGTGATTATTATGTTTATATATTGATTATACTATCTGTCTTGTCGGTTTTTATACCTTTTTTAGAAGGTGAACTAAATGGGGAAGGATTAGGGCAGGCATTAAGAAGGTGTGTTGCTTATGTAAGTTCACTACTATTATTTGTTATTGTAAAAAATTACGAAATAGTTAGGGACGAAAGATGCAGCTCTTCGATTGATTATACCGAAAGAATTATTAGCATTACCCTCCTATTGACATCAATTCATGTATGTATATCAATCGTTGTTGTTTTGTTTCCCGCCGTTGCTCCAATCTTTAAGATTTTCTTGTCAAAAAACGTCGATACGCTAGAGATGGTCAAGGATGCGAAGACCGAGATTGTTAGAATAAGAAGTTTTGTCTTTTCTCCAGAAAAGTATGGCGAATTTCTTGCGGCAACGGGGCCCTTTATTGTTTACAAAATTATAAACACGAAAAGTAAAATTTGGTATTTTTGTTTGGCAATATTCATTAGCGGCTTGATTTCTGCAAACACGAGATCCGGTATCATTTTATTTGTTTTAGGAATTGTGTTGTCATTATTATTTCTTAAAAAATCAAGTTTTAGTCAGAGAACAGTTTTTTTTATTTTTACAATCTCCATAACTATTATTTTAATTACTTTGCAGCCGAAATTAATACAAGATGTTTTTTTCAGATTCAATCTCGCAGTCGAGTCTTATAATGAAGGTGCTAGATTCTATGAAATATTAAACAGGGGATTGTGGTTAGAGGTCTACGAAGTTGTTATCTCTCACTTAACAATATTAGGAAATGGTATAAGTCATTTCAACTATCATAACTTGTATTTATCAATTCTACATCAAAGAGGAATATTAGGATTATTATTTTTTGTTATTTTAATTTTATGTGTTTTGAAGAGGTTGAAATATGCCTACTACTCAAAAGATCACCCAAATAATAGGAATATCGTTTTTACGTGTTTTTTGTTTATGGTTTTATTTTTTATAAACGAAATGAAATTTGAATTCATAAGGCATTCTAGTTATCAGCAAATATGTTGGGTCGCTCTGGGTGTTTGCTTTTTGGTTGGCCAATCATCATACACCACACAAAAGGCAAGGGTTCTAAATGATGACAACGCCAAATACAAGTAGTGGAAGATTGAAGATACTATTCCTTTCTTCAGATAAATATCCACCATTTCGTCCAGATGTTAGCGTCCTGTTTGCGCGTGAGTTAGTGGCAAGGGGACACAAAATTGATATGGTTTTGCAATCTATTGATGCCTGCAATAAAGACCATACCCAGGAATGGTCTGGATGTCGGGTTTTTGTTGGTGCTAGCTTTGATGGTAGTTCAAAAATAAGTAGGTTTATCAAACACTTTAAGGATGTAAGGCATGATTTGAAAACTTTTGGAGTATGCAAAAAGTGTGAATATGATCTGATCATAATAAAAGATAAATTTCTTGCCGCTTTAATCGGTGAACTTTTATCAAAGCTTTTCAATATCAAGTATTTGTATTGGTTGTCATACCCTTTTCCTGAAGCGGATTTTTATTCAGTTGAGACCAAAAGGGCCCGTTATCCAGTTTTGTATAAAGTCAGAGGGTGGGTGAGAAAGCAAATTCTCTATAAGAGAGTAATTCGTAAGGCTGACCACGTTTTCGTTCAGAGTGACGAAATGAAAAAACATATTTGCTCTATGGGGTTTTCAGGTGAGAACATGACCCCAGTTCCTATGGGTATCTCAGTTGATGAGTTTGATTATGATCAAAACCTTTTGGCTAAACTTTATGAAAAGAAAAAAAGAGTTATTGTCTATTTAGGTGCTCTTAATAAAGTTCGTCGAATTGATTTTCTTATAAATGCTTATAGCGAAGTGGTTAAGTCCTTTCCTTTATCTGAATTGTATTTAGTCGGCGGTTCAGAGAATCAAAATGATGTTATGGAATTGATGGTGCAGGTAAATGAATTGGGGCTTGAAAAGAAGGTTTTTTTTACGGGTTTTTTGCCAAGAGATAAGGCCTTAACTTACTTACAAAAAGCACACCTCTGCGTTTCTCCCCTTACGCCTAATCCTATTCTGGCGTTAGGGACCCCAACGAAACTGATTGAATATATGGCAATGGGTAAGCCAGTAGTATGTAATGATCACCCTGACCAACGGCTTGTTATTGAGGAGAGTGGTGGGGGGATGTGTGTGTCTTATGAAACGATTTCTTTCGCTAATGCCATGTTAGATATTATGAAAAACCCACAAATGGCTGTAAAAATGGGCACAAATGGTAGAGATTATGTTTTAAAACATCGGAACTATAGAATGATCTCCAAAATGCTTGAGGATAAATTCATTGAAATAAAAAATATCGTTTAGGTTTGTTTTGAATGATTTTATCAAAAATACCTTTTTGCTTTCATTCGGGAATATCCTTAGCCAGTGTATCAGTCTTTTGGCTATTCCGATTATAACTAGGATTTATGAACCCTCTGATTATGGTGCTTTTGCAATTATTGTCTCTATTGTAATGGTTCTTGCCCCTGTTAGTACTTTAAGATTTAATTCCGCGTTAATGCTGCCAGAATCAAAGGTGGACGCAGCCAACTTGTTTGCGCTTTCGGTCTTTTCTGTTCTTGTCTCTTCATCGATCATCTTTCTTGTACTACTCTTACATGAATTTTTTTCGTTAAAGCTGCTCCCTTTTGGTATGGGTTCTAGCACCATCTTTTTTCTTCCCCTATTAATCTTAATCCAGGGTATGAGCGCTACGATCATTTTTTGGGCTTTACGTAGTGCGGCTTTTTTAGGGATGACCTATGCTCGTATTTCTGAGTCACTCTTTGATCGTGGGGTGGTTCTTTTGTTTGGGTATTGCTTCAATGCGGGCGTTTTTGGCTTGGTTTTAGGTAGGGTCATGGGGCCACTTAGTGCTGCTATTCTTTTGTTTTGGAGGTTTCTGTTAGCTGATTTTACAACCCTTTACAAAAAAATAAATCTTTTAAAAATTAAAGAAGTTTCCATGCGTTATAGGAAATTTTCAAGCCTTTCATCATTGTCATATTTTGTTGATAGTGTTTCTCGTGAGGTTCCTTTGTTAATGTTGGGGGCAATTTTCTCTCCTTCAATGATTGGGTTTTATGCTTTAGGGATGCGAGTAGTAAATTTACCTATGAAATTGATTGGTGATTCAATTTCAAAAGTATTTTTACAAAGAGCTACAAGTGATTTTGATAAAGGAGAGGATTTTAAAAAAGATTGTATGGATTTGTTTGGAATTTTAATCTATTTGTCTTTACCTGCTGTGCTTGTTTTAGGTTTTTTTGGAGAAGAATTATTTGGTTTTGTGTTCGGGAAACATTGGGAAGAGTCAGGTCGTTGCGTTCAAATTTTAGCAATTTCATTCTTTTGCTTCTTTTTATATAGACCATTGAGTGTTATTTTTGAAGCACTTGAAAAGCAAAAAGAAAAATTAATCTTTGATAGTACTTTGCTTACAATAAGAGTTTTGTCAATGTTGCTCGCTTTTCTCGTATGGAACGAATTTTATTCTACTCTTCTTGCATTAGCCATATCTTCATCTATTGTTTACACATGCTCCTATTTTTACCTGTTTAGGGCAGTTGGGGTTGATGCTTGCTCCATACTTTCTCTTTTCTTTAAAAAAATATTAATACTTTCGCCTCTAATGTTCGGTTTGGTCTATTTAAGGTATTTTTCTCAAGGAGAGGGGCTTACTCTTTTCATCGGAGTTGGAACTACACTTATTGTACAGGGATTTATTGTATTTGTATTTGATGCCCCCGTTAAACTAGTTAATAAAGGTAAATTTAAAAATGTTCTCTGGAAGAAAAGGAATTTGTAAACCTTATTTATAATTATGAGGCAAGCTTGCTATTCAATGTAGTCGTTTGATTTTAATTGTCATGGTTTTAATGATCTTTTTCGATATTAAATAGATAGCTCGAAAATTAATAAAAAAATAAATTATGAGTTTGTTATGTCGAAAAATAAAAAAACAATCCTTGTAATTAGTAGGAACAGTAAACATAAGGGCGGTGTTGTTGGTTTTATTAATTCTATTGTTAAGTTTACTTCTAGTGAAAATTACCACCAAGAAAGGTTTATAGTAGGGCAAAGAATTGGTTACCAAAGTAAAATATTTTATTTTATTTTTTTTGCCTATGATGTTGGAAGATTTATAAAAAAACTTTTCAATTCAAATATCAAGCTTGTTCATTTAAACCCTTCTTTAGGTTACGTTCCAATTATCAGGGATGGATTCTTCTTAATTATTTCAAAATTTATGTCAAAAAAAACCATAATCTTTTGGCACGGTTGGTCCTTACAAACGCAAGAAAAGATAGATAAACATCCACTGTTGAAATATTTTTTTTTCATAATATATAGCAAGGCAGATGCTTTTATTGTTCTTTCAGCTGGTTTTAAAGAAAAGCTAATAACCTGGGGCTTCCCTCAAAATATTTATGTAGAAAACACTTCTGTCGATGATGACCTAACTTGTGGATTCGATTTTGATGTAAAACGGAAAAAAATATACAAATGTGAAACATTTAACATATTGTTCTTCTCAAGACTTGAAATTTCCAAGGGTATTCTTGAGATAATTGATGCTTTTGTAAGTTTAGATGATCCTAAAAGAATTCTTAGACTTATAATTGCCGGCGATGGGAATGGAGCTAACATTGTTAAAAATAAATTAGATAGTTTGTCTGATTCAAGGATTCAATACCTTGGTTATGTACAGGGCGATTTGAAGAAAAAAATTTTAGCAGAAGCGCATTTAATGTGCTTGCCTAGCCGCAGTGAGGGGATGCCTGTCGCTATTCTTGAGGCTATGGCCTTTGGAGTACCTATTATAGCAACACCAGTTGGAGGCATTCCAAGTATTGTTATTGAAGGTGAGAATGGATTTTATGTGAAAAGCCCAGACTTACTAGAATTGACTAGATTGTTTTCAATTTTGATTGAGGATTTGGATCTTGTTGTGAGAATTGGTGCTCATAATTATGAAACAATAAAAAAAAATTACGTTTCCTCAGTTGTAGGAGGACGTATATGTGAGATTTATGGAAGGGTTCTCGGTCATGAAAACTTTGCCTGATCGAACAATAGTAATAACGCTCGACTATGAAATTTATGGTGATGGAACTGGGGATGTTAAAGAAGTTCTTTATGTCCCGACCCAAAGACTTTTAACCTTACTTGAAAAAAACAGAGTCAAAATGACTGTTTTTTTTGAGATAGAGGAATATCTTTTTTTTCGCCAACACCGAGAAATATATATGTCAGCGATTGGTTATGATCCAGCACTTTTAATTGAAAAACAACTTGAAAAAATGGTCTCTACTGGTCATGAAATTGCTCTGCATATTCATCCTCAATGGATTGGAGCATCACTTGAGAATTCAAAAATTCATTTAGTCACCAAAAATGAGTTTTTAATCGACGTTTTCGAAAATGAAGATTCCTTAAAGGCATACCTCGAGAATAGGGTCTTTGAACTTCAGGCCTTGGTGCGAAAATTTGACAAGAACTATCAGGTGCAGTCCTTTAGGGCGGGTGGGCACTGTCTACATGGAGAGGCGGTCATATTTAAGATTTTAATGTCGTTGGGGATTACTGTAGATAGTTCTGTAGTCCCTGGTTTGTATCGAAAAGGCGTGATTAGCGATATAGATTATCTCAAGGCTCCGCAAGGAGGCGGTTATTGGTATGTTGATGATGATGTGAGTCATGCTCAATTGAGTGGTTCTTTTGTTGAGATACCCGTGTATTCTCAAATGAAGTTTGAATTTCAAAAAATTAAGTTTAAAAGGATAAAGGCAAAATTTTTTTCAAAAGGGGGGGGGGTGAATTCAGCGGCAGCCCGTGTCCTGAAATATGATTTTCCCAAAACACCTTATGCCTTTATTAAGTTTTTGTTTAGAAAGGGGCCAATTAAATTTGATTTTTGTCATTTAAGTTTTAGGGAGATGGTAAAGTTTTTGAACGAAAATCAGGAGAAAAATTCTCCATTGGTTATGATCGGACACAATAAAGAGTATTTCAATGACCGTGATTTTGAACTTTTCTTGAAACATGTCTTACGTGAGGGGGTATATAATTTCGAAACAATAGGTGGGGTTTCACAAAAGATCAAAAGGACTGATTATGTCTAACTCTCAAGAGTCTCCAGCTCTATTCTATATCATGGGTGGAGGTCGCAGTGGGAGTACAGTTTTGGCTATGGCTCTAGGAACACACCCTGACATTGAATCTGTTGGTGAGATAAAGTCTTGGGCCCGACACGAGGGGAAGCCGAGGGATCTCAATGCTAGCCCTATCAAAAAGAAATTTTGGAATAAAGTTTTTGATGCTTATGTTGAGAACACGGGAGGCAATCCCGATTTTAAGTCTTTAGAGAAATTATGTGATTTATTTGATGACAACAAGAAAGGGTTTTTGAACACTATTAAACTTCGAAAATCTAGCAAGTATAAAGAATATAGGGTGCATTGCCATGCATTGCTGAATTCAATATATAGAGCCTCTGGCAAAAAATGTATTTTAGACTCTTCTAAAAGCTTACCGAGGGCCTATAATTTACTGAAAAATTATCATTCTGGTGTAAAAGTGATTCACCTTATAAGAGACCCTAGGGGAGTAATGTATTCTTCTTTAAAACAAAATGTAGAACAAAAGGCTAAGGGTCCTCTGAAGTCACTATTCGACTACATAGTTTTGAATGTTGGTTCGAGTATTCTCTCTCTAATGTTTAAAAAAAAGGTGCTTAAAATAAGGTATGAAGATTTTGTTTTAAACCCCCATAAAATATTTTTGGAAATTTTAATTTTTTTAGATTTAGAACCTGGTAAATTTTTACTTCATGATCCCTTTAAGTGTGGGGTTGATGCAGGTAATTTGATTGATGGAAATAGGGTTCGTAAAGATGGTGTTGTTAAAATTGTTGAGGATAATAAGTGGAAAAGTTCTCTTCCTCTAAGATATAAGTTTCTTGCTATGATGTTGGGCCTACCAGTGTATAATCTCTGATCGAAAATAATTTTTTAATTATATAAGTTTTAGTAGGCTGTTACGGTTTAAAAAAAAGGGGCGGATGCCCCTTTTTTTTAAACATTCCTGTCGCTTGATTTTTATCAACTACCGATATACAAGAATCCTATCGGTTACATTAGTTAATGATCATCTTTAATCCCGTTGGTGCGCTTGGCGCAGATGAAGAATTGTATTCAAACGCGCCTAGGTCGGGCGTTCTCCCTGAGAATGACAAGGATACTCCATCCCCTTTGTTCCAAGTTGTATTTTTGTCAACAGTAATAAAATTATTTGCGATTTCGACGATTCTTAGTGATTGTGTTTGTCCCTCTAATTGTATTAAGTCTCCCTCGATAATTCCCATGCCATCAGTAAAATACTTTGCATCGCCAACTTGAATAGTATTTCCAGAGCCTGAATTAATGGTTGAAGTAAGAAAATGTCCAGCGTCAATCATTGGTGAGCCATTTTTTAAGTTGAAATCACCTGAAGCAGGACTTACAAAATCTGTCGCGGCGTTGGTATTCTCACTCCAATGATTTGTATCGCTTAGACCAGAGAACCTTATTTGCCCCTCCGAAATGTTGTTCATGATATAAAATATGCCATTGTAGCCAAAGGGGGTGTTTTGCTTTACAGAATATTGCCTGCTATTGTCTATGATATTGTTTTTATATATGTTCCCGTAAGTACCCCCTTCTGCTCTTGACTCTATTGAAATGTAATTGTTGTAGAAAGTATTGTTGTAAATTCTGTTATTGTCTGCAATTTTATCTTGCCCATCTGCGAAATCTGTCCATGTGTCTAATATCTGCCGGCCATTATTAACCAAAGTATTATTTCTTATGATCAAGTTAGAAGAAGAAACCTGAAAACCTGCGTGTTGTTCTCTTGACATGCTTCGGTCTCTGTCTGAACCAAGCACATTGTTCTGATAACTCTCCCCTGAATCAATAATCGTATTTCCTTCAATTATTGAATAGTCTGCACTTCTCCACACCGCCAATCCGCTATGCCAAGGGTTGTAAATTCTATTGTTTCTAATGACATGGTAACCTTTTACGCCACGGCCCTCTATGTTTAAGGCTACATGTGCCCCAAACTGAATATCATTTCCCTCAAAGATGTTGTGATGACTGGACCAGCAAAAAATTGTATCATCAGGTCCACCAACGCCATTTTCGGCGGCTGATATGAGTGTGTTATTAAGGATCTTGTTGTAATTAGACCCATCTCTTAAGTAAATACCACCCCATCCATCAGCTTTCCGCATATAGGAATTTTTGATTATGTTGTTTGTTGAAGCGCCGTGCATATTTACCCAGTAGTGCCCAACATCAACTATTCTAAGTCCATCCAGTACTATGTAGCTTCTATTCGTCAGGTCAACTCCATCATATACACCAGTTATCGTTGCATCCTCATTATTGTACCCAGCATAGGTAATATAATTACCACTTGTACCTGATTTTTGTGGTCTGAGAGTTTCTCGATATGTTCCTTGCCTAATGTAAACAGTATCTCCAGGCTGCAAAGTGCTACTTGCCTTACTTATGGTTTTCCATGGACTGCTCAGGGTGCCGGGATATGAATCGTTACCATCAGAAGCACTAACGTAATATGTAGCAGCCCAAGCCGACGGGGATGCGATAAGAATCGCAAAAACGAATAGAATCTTTATCGTAATTATTTTGGATGACATTGTGTTTCTCCTGCGTTTTTTTGATTTTTAGGTGGGGGGGGCTAAATAGAGCTCCTCCCCCTTGAGTTTTTATTATTTTACTACAGTAATGGTCCGCGTTGCCACATTACCGGCTTGATCGTAAGCCTTCGCTGAGATGGTGTGGCTACCCTTGGACATTTCTTTAATATCTACCTGCATTTGCGCAATATCTCCTGGTTCTTCAAGTGTAAGTTTTCCGTTGATGTAAATTTCAGTCTTCATGACGATTATGTCGTCAACTGCCTCGACTTGAATATTGCACCAGCGTCCCTTGAGGATGGTGCCATCAATAGGTGTGATTACAGTAATTGTTGGGGCAGCTGCGTCGACTTCTGGGGTATCAACGACATCGTCGGCCATGCCATTACAATTTTCATCGATGCCATTACCTTGAATTTCAGTCTGACCGGGGTTGATGGAGGAATCGTTATCGTTACAATCATTTGCAGATAAATAACCATCCTGGTCGAGATCATCGTCATCGGCCATACCGTTACAGTTTTCATCCACGCCGTTGTAAGGGACTTCGGTTGCGCCGGGGTTAATCGCGGCGTTGTTATCGTTACAGTCGCTGTTCACGTCGTAGCCATCCTGGTCGGCATCTGCAACGGTGACATCACCAACCTTCACGAGTTGGAAGTAGTCGAGTTTTGTATTAGCCTCACG